>JAKLEE010000346.1 GCA_022703215.1 Spirochaetota bacterium
CCAGCGCCAGCGCGTCGCGGTCGGCCGCGCCATCGTCCGCAACCCGAAGGTCTTCCTCTTCGACGAGCCGCTGTCGAACCTGGACGCCAAGCTCCGCGTCCAGATGCGCGCCGAGATCATCGAGCTCCACGACCGCCTGCAGGCCACCATGATCTACGTCACCCACGACCAGGTCGAGGCCATGACCATGGGCGACCGCATCGTCGTCATGCGCGACGGCTTCGTGCAGCAGATCGGCTCCCCGCTCTACCTCTACAACTCGCCGGTCAACAAGTTCGTCGCCGGCTTCATCGGCAGCCCGCCCATGAACTTCCTCAGCGTCAAGGTCCTCGAGGAAGGCGGGAAGCTCGTCATCGACGAAGGCTCGTTCCGGCTCCACCCCGACGACGCGCACGTCGGTTTCCTCAAGCCCTACGTCGGCAAGGAAGTGGTGTTCGGCATCCGCCCGGAGGACATCCCCGTCGCCGAGGGCGGCAAGGGCCAGAGGATCCCCGCCAAGGTGACGGTGGTCGAGCCGCTCGGCGCCGAGATCCACCTCTACGCCTCCACCCCGACGCAGTCGATGGTCGCGCGCACCTCGCCCCAGCACCACTGGCGCACCAACGACAAGGTCGAGTTCGCCCCCCTCATGGAGAAGGCGCGCTACTTCGACCGCGAGACCGAGCTGTCCATCATTCCCGTGACGGAAGAGAAGAAGGCCTGAGCCCCCGCTCCGCGTGAACGACGAAGGCCGCCCGCCAGTCCGGGCGGCCTTTTTTTGCGCGCGGCGGCGGCATCCCCCGGACCCGGCCTTGCCCGCACCCGGGGCCGGCCTTGCCTCGGGATTCCGGCTCGATTATAGTGATGTCGATGAACCCCGCGCTGGCAATTCCGGTAAACGCCCTCGTCGAACGCCTGCGTTCCCACGAGCGCGAGTCCGAGGCCATATTCCTGGGCCTCGGCGACCTCTTCGCGCGGCTGGTGGCCGAGACCGACCGGAGCGCGCGGGAATCGCGGCGGCAGGTGGACGAGGTGCTGGCCCAGGCGGGCGGGATCGGCAAGCGCCGCGGCAAGCACGGTCACGCCGCCGGCGCCGAGCTCGAGGCGTTCCTGGTCGAGGCGGAGCGCTTCTACGCCCGTATCGCCGAGCGTGACCGATCCTTCCTCGAGGCGCTGCAGGCTGGCGCCCTGCGCCTCGCCGATTTGGACGGCATCATCGCGCGTGTCAGGGCCGACAGCGAGGAGATGGAGATCGTCTCGCTCAACGCCATGACGGTCGCCCTCAAGTCCGGCGCCAACGGCCGCGCCTTTTCGGTCATCACCGAGGAGCTCAAGCGGCTCGCCGCCCGGACCATCTCGCTGACCAACGAGATCGCGGCCATCGGCCACGACCTGCTTGAGTCCTTCGACGCGCTCGGCACCGAGATGCGCGAGCTCGAGGCCACCCAGATCCGCTTCTACCGCCGCATGCGCGACGACCTCGTGGTCGGCTTCGACAAGCTCGGCGAGCAAGTCTCCTCGACCGCCCGGAGCTTCGGCGAGCTCGCGGCGAAGGCCGCGCGCGTCCGCGATCCGATAGCCCTCATCATGCAGCGCATCCAGCTCCAGGACATCATCCGCCAGTCGCTCGACCACGTCGTCATCTCGCTGGTGGAAGCCACCCGCGACGAAGGCGACTCGGTCGAGGAGTCCGACGAGTACGCCTTCGCCGTCTCGGTGGCCGAGCTGTCCACCTCGTTGCTCGACGATGTCATCGGCAAGGTTAAGGAAGCCGGCGCGCATTTCGGCGGCGACATAGCCGACGTGGTGGGCGCGGTCGAGACCTGCGAGGACGAGCGGATGACCGCCACCGCGGGCATGGGAGATCAGGGCGCCACAGCGAGCGACGCCGTCGCGGAGGAGTCGCGCGACTACCTCGAGCGCAAGACGCGCGTGCTCGCCTCGTCGCGCCGCCTCGCGGAGCGGGTCAACGAGCTCGACGAGCTGTTCAAGACCCTCGGCGTGCTGCTCGGCCGCTTCCGCAACATCTTCACGGCCAGCCGCATCGAGACGGCGCGCAACAAGGCCCTGTCCATCGTATCGAACACCGTGGACGGCATGGGCGCGCTGACCGAGCGCATCGAGACCGACTCCGGCGAGGCGTCCGCGCTCACCAAGAATTTCATCAAGACCGCCACCGCGGCCGTGCTCGCGTACGCGGAGGCCCAGGCGCGGGACGACGAGCGCATCCGCGGCTTCACTTCGCGCATCGTCGCGGAATTCGGCCGGCTCGAGACCGCGCGCTCGAACCTCTCGCGGGCGGTCTCGGATTTCACGCTTTACACCCCCGACTTCATCGAGCTGATCGGCGAGGCCCGCGCCCAGG
>JAKLEE010000347.1 GCA_022703215.1 Spirochaetota bacterium
TCGCGCCGGGAGCGAAGGGCGCGGGGAACTCGAAGGGAAGCACGACTTCCGCCCTCCCTGAGTCGAGGCCCTTCACGAGCGAGACCGCGAGCCCCGGGCAGGCCGCCACGCAGGCGTTGCAGCCGCGGCAATCCTTGCCCGAGTAGCGCGGCAGGTCCATGATCGAGCCCCGTACGGGCTTGAGGGAGATGGAATGCGTCGGGCACACCGTCGTGCAGGGGTCGCAGGGTATCTCCTGGACGCAATGGAACACCGGTTTCCAGGTCCCCTGCTCGGGAACGACCGGTTCGCGGGGAACCGTGTCGCCGGGGCGCGATCGGAGAACCTCGCGCTTCTCCACCCAGGATCCGTCGAGCTCCACGGCGCGGCCGAGCAGCTTCGCGAGCGAGAGCGCGGCGATGCGGCCGCCGAACATGGCGCTCGAGGCCTCGGCGATCTCCTCGGCGTCGCCCGCGGCCACCGCCGGAATGTCGAAGGCACGGGCCTGCCTGAGGAACTCGTCGCAGGGCGAGAGGCCGGCCGCGACGAGGACGGTGTCCACCTCGTAGCTGCGCGCGGTGGAGAGTATCGACCTCCGTTTCCCGTCAACCTCCGCGACCGTGACGCGCTCGACGCGGCCGTCGCCCTCCACGGCGACGATGGTGGTGTTCAGGTACACCGGCACGCCCGCGCGGACGATCTTGTCCGCGTGGACCTTGTAGCCGTTGACCTGCGGCAGTATCTCGACGATGCCTGCCACCTCGATGCCAGCCTGCAGGGCGTGGTAGGCGGCTATGAGACCGACGTTGCCCGAGCCGAGGACGAGCACGCGCTTCGAGGACTTCACGAGGTCACGGTTGACGAGGGTCTGGAAGGCGCCGGCCCCGCTGGACGCCGGGCAGGTCGTTGCCCGGGAAAAGCACCGAGCGCTCCCGCGCGCCGGCCGCGACGAGCACGGCCTTGAAATCGACGAGGACGTAGTCCCGATAGTCAACGAGCACGCCCGCGGCGCGGTCGGCGTAGAGGCCGACCACGGGACTGTTGGCCAGCACCGTCACTCCCGGCAGGGCCTTCACCTCGTCCGACAGCTTCCGGGCTATGTCGATGCCGCGCGTTCCGGCGTAGCAGTCGGCCTCCGAGCCGAAGAACTTGTGCGTCTGGAGCACGAGCTTGCCGCCCAGGTCGGCCTTGTCGTCGGCGAGGACCACCGAAATGCCGAGTTTCGAGAGCTCGACCGTCGCGGCGAGGCCCGAGGGGCCGCCGCCGATGACGAGGACCTCGCAGGACAGGCGGCGGGGCTTCGAAAGCGCCGGCGGGGAGTCGGCGAGCGGCAGGGGCGGCAGCCCTTCGACGCTGCGGACGTCCATGCCCGCGCGGAGCGGCGTGACGCAGGACTTGACCGCGACGCCGTCGACCATGAGCGAGCACTGGCTGCACTGGCCGTTGGCGCAGAAGATGCCCTGCGGCGCGCCGTCCTTCGCGTGCGAGGAAAAACGCGCGACGCCCATGGCCACCAGCGCGCTCGAGATGGGTTCGCCCTCGTAGCCCGAGGCCGGCTTGCCGTCGAACGAGAAGCGCGCCTCGACGCGGCCCTCGGCCGGGCTCAGGATGGGGTGCTCGGTGATGCGGTTCAAGGGATGCTCCGTGGACGGGGGAGGCAGGACCTCCCCCCGGGGTGACGGTAGCCGCCGCCTGCGGCGCGGGCTTCGCGCCGGGGACGTTCCTCCGTCGGGCCAATCCAATACCGCACGGGATTCGCGGACTGTCAAGGTGAAACCGGGCAGACGGATCGGCGCCCCGCCCTTTCGCCGGATCGGTTTCGGCGGGCCGCCCCGGCGGAGGCCGTGCGACGTTTTCGAAAACGCCGCGCTTTTTTCCGCGCGCCCGCTTCCCGCTCATCGGGCGCCTCGGTATGATCGACCGCCATGACCACGGCGGAAGCTAAACCGAAGAAGAAAAAGCCCTCCGTTCCCCTCTCGCGCCTCCTTGCCTACATGGCGGACAGCCGGGGCCTCTTCGCGGCCGGCCTCGGGGCCATGCTCCTCGTCTCGGGCGCCCAGCTCGCCGGCCCCCTCATACTGCGCAAGATCGTCGACGAGGCCATACCCGCGGGCGACGTCCCGCGCATGCTCCGCCTCGCCCTCTCCTACCTCGGCCTCGTGCGGCGTCAGGTCGGCGTGCCGCTCCTGCGCAAGGACTTCCTGATCGACGCCTACCAGGTGGACGAAGCGCGGGTCGCCGGGGCCGACGCGGTCTTGCTGATCGCGCGTGCGCTGGATCAGCCGCGGCTGCGCGCGTTGCGCGAACGCGCCGCCGCGCTCGGCCTCGACGCGCTCGTCGAGGTGCACGACGAGCGTGAGGT
>JAKLEE010000348.1 GCA_022703215.1 Spirochaetota bacterium
ACCGCAAGATCGAAAGCCTCACCATGGCCATGGTCTCCGCGCTCGAAAGCGCCAACTATTACAACGACGAGGACACCGGGCTCCATATCAGGAGGATAGCGCTCTACTCGGAGATACTCGCCCGCGGGGCCGGCGTCGACGAGGAGCTGGTCAGGAAGATCAGGCTCTATTCCTCGCTGCACGATATCGGAAAAGTGGGCGTGCGGCGAGAGGTTCTCCTTAAACCCGGCAGGCTCGACGCGGACGAGTTCGAGGAGGCCAGGCAGCACGTGCTCATCGGCCACCGTATCCTCGACAACGCGGAGATAGACGAGACCGCAAGGAACATCGTGCTCTATCATCACGAAAAATGGGACGGGAGCGGATACATGCGGGGACTCGCGGGCGCCGACATCCCCGTCGAGGCGCGCATCGTGGCAATCGTCGACGTCTTCGACGCGCTGGTAAACGAACGGGTGTACAAACCGGCCCTCTCGCTCGAGGAGTCCATCGGCATACTCGAAAAGGGACGGGGCTCCCACTTCGACCCGGACCTGCTGGACATCTTTCTGGGTTCGATGGAAGAGATAACCGCAATCATGCGCTCCGGCCGCTGACGCGCGCCATCCCTGCCGGGCGCCCCGCACGCGTCGCGAACATCATCCCCTCCGATAATAATTGTTTACAGCGCATCCGGCCCGTGATCTACTTCGCACCATCGCCATGTCGGAGGCGCCCTTCGCTCTCCGCGACACACCGATGCGCATGCGAGGTCACAATGAACACGGACAGGATGACCAGGCGGACCATGTTGAGGCTCGGCGCCGCCGCGGCCGGAAGCGCGGCCCTGGGATACGCGGGGCTTCGCGCGTTGGAACGGACCGCGGGAAACGCCCCCACCGCCCTTGCCGCGCGACCGAAAGCCCTCTCCATGGAAAAGCTGAAAGGGTTCGCCGGCAAACGTCCCAACATTGTCCTCATCCTCTGCGACGACATGGGCCAGGGCGATCCCGGCTGCTACGGCAACACCGTCGTGCGTACGCCGAACATCGACCGCCTCGCGCGGGAGGGCGTCCGCTTTACCGACTTCTACGCCTCGGCCTCGCTCTGCACGCCTTCGCGCGTGGGGCTGCTTACGGGTCGCTACGCCGTGCGCACGGGGCTCATATTCCCGCTGCAGTCCGGCGGACAGCCCGTTATGGCCCGGATACTGCAGTCGGTCGCGCGCGGCATCGGAAGGCTCGGCGCCTTCGACATGACCGTCAAGAGCTTCGTGGACGGCCTTCCCGCCGACGAGATCACCGTGGCCGACGGTCTGCGCCTGGCCGGTTACCGCACCATGGCCGTCGGCAAGTGGCACCTGGGCGACTTCAGCAAAGACGCACAGTACCACCCCATGCGCCACGGCTTCGACGAATTCTTCGGCACGCCCATGTCGAACGACGAGCTCCCCAATCCCCTGTACCGCAACGACACCATGCTCGAAGCCGACATAGGCCTCGACCAGGAACGCCTTACGGGACTCGTCACGAAGGAGGCCGTCGATTTCATCGAACGTGACCGCGGCGGGGCTCCCTTTTTCCTGTACATGGCGCACTATTCTCCGCACCTTCCCTTCTACCCGTCCGAGAAATTCAAGGGGAAATCGCAGGGCGGCGCCTATGGTGACGTGGTGGAGGAGCTCGACCACAGCGTCGGCCGCGTACTGGACTGCCTGCGGCGGAACGGCCTCGAGAACGACACCATGGTGATTTTCACCAGCGACAACGGACCCTGGTTCGAGGGACGGCCGGGCAACGGCTTCCGCGGGCGCAAGGGCCAGAGCTACGAGGGCGGATTCCGCGCGCCGCTTATCGTGCGCCATCCGGGGCGCGTGCGCGCGGGAAGCGTCTGCGCGGAACCCGCGATGAACATCGACTTCTTCCCGACACTGCTGGGGGCGGCCGGGGTGACGCTTCCGTCGGACCGACTGATAGACGGCAAGGACATAAGCGGGCTCATCGCGGGAAGGGAGAAGCGCTCGCCGCACGAGGCGCTCTTCTTCTATCACCACGAAAAGCTCGAGGGCGTGCGCGCGGGCGAGTGGAAGTATTTTCGAAGCATCAACCATTACAACTGGCCCATCCCGCTCGACAAACCGGAGACGCCGCTGGGAATCGCCGCGAAGGACCGCTTCCTGGGAAGCTGGCCGAACCTCTACAACGTAAAGCGCGATGAAGGCGAGAACTACGACCTGGCCACGCGCCACCCGGAGGTATGCCAGCGGATGGAAAAGATCATGAGCGCATGGGAGGCGTCCATCAAGCGCGATCCGCGCGGGAGGCTCGCTCCCGGCGCATGATTCGAAGACC
>JAKLEE010000349.1 GCA_022703215.1 Spirochaetota bacterium
CGAGCCGCCGGAGGCCCTGCTCCGCGCCCTGCGGGAACTGGTCGCCGACGCGGCGAAGGGAACGCACGCCTACATGCCGAACGTGGGCTACCGCGAGACGCGGGAGGCCATAGCCCGCAAGGTGTCGCGCGAACACGCCTTCCCCGTCGCGTTCTCCGACGTGGTCATGACGGTAGGCGCCGCGGGGGGGCTCAACGTGCTGCTCCACGCCATCCTCGACCCCGGCGACGAGGTCGTCGTGATCCGACCCTGGTTCGCCGAATACAGATTCTACATTAATAAGCACGGCGGCCGCATGGTCGAGGCGGACGCGGGACCGGGCTTCGCCCTCGACGTGGAAGCCATCCGCCGCGCGCTCGGTCCCCGGACCAAGGCCCTCATCCTCAACAGCCCGAACAACCCCACCGGCCGGATCTATCCGCGCTCCGACCTCGAGGCCTTGGCCGCCGTCCTCAACGCCCACGGCGAGTCGACGGGGAACTTCCCGACCCTGATCGTGGACGAACCGTACCGCGACCTCGCGTACGAAGGCGCGGCGGTGCCGCCCGTCATGGACGCCTATCCGGAGACGGTGGTTTGCTCGAGCTTCTCGAAGAGCCTTTCCGTGCCCGGCGAGCGCATCGGCTACCTGGCCGTGTCGAGCCGCTGCGCCGACAAGGCCCTGCTGATGGACGCATTGGCCATGGGCATGCGCACGCTCGGCTTCGTCAACGCGCCGGCCCTGATGCAGCGCGCGGTGGCGCGCGTCGCGGACGAGAAGGCGGACATCGAATCGTACGCGCGGCGGCGGGCGTTGCTGGTCGCGGCCGCGAAAGGCGCTGGGCTCGGCTTCGCGCCGCCCGAAGGCGCCTTCTACCTCTTCTGCGAGGTGCCGACGCGCGGTCCGAAGGGACGGGACGCCGAAGCCATCAGGGTGGACGCCGCCGGATCGGCGACGCGCGGCGCAGCGGCGGCGGAAAGCCCCGACGTCGCGTTCGCCCTCTTCCTCAAGGAGTTCCGCGTCCTGGTGGTGCCGGGCACCGGCTTCGGCATGAGCGGCTGGGTGCGCTTGAGCTACGCCGTCGACGAGGCCCTGATCCGCGGCGTCGCGCCTGAGCTGAAGACGGCCCTGGATAAGTGGCGGGAATAGGGTTTCAGCTCCAGCCGAGGTCGGGACGGCGTCGTTTCGCGACGCAATCCGCCAGGAAGAGATTGATGAGGCTCTGGTAAGGGATACCGGTTTCGATGGCCAGTTGCCTGAAATATGCGACGGACTGCACGTCGAGGCGGATGGTGACGGGCTTTCGAAGTTTCGCCAGATAGGGGTTCGGCCGAGCCTCCGAGAAATCATATTCAGCTTTCATGAGCGCCTCCGTAACGCCGAAACTCCGCTTTCGTCGCCTTCCGGGCCGAGATGATCCGGATGACCGATTCTGGTTCCCGATAGCAATGGCAGACAACCAGCAATCGTAGTTTCCTGTCATGTCCGAGGAGCACGTAACGCTCTTCTTCGGCTGAATGATCGGGATCGTGAATCACCAAGGCGGCTGGATCATGAAAAGCCGAAGACGCATCCGCGAAGGAAACTCCGTGCTTGCGTCGATTGCCGTCGGCTTTCGATTCATCCCAAATAAAATGTATGTACATAATAAGTATAAAGCATGAGGTGCCGATGAACAAGCGCATTCATCGACCGCGTCATCCCATGCCCCTCCCGGGCGGAAGTAACGACCCTGAGCGTCGCCACGCTTGCATCCCCGCCTCCCCACCGCGTTTTTTCCGGCACGAGCGACATAGCGGGCATCCGGGTCTATACTTTTCGCCGGAAGCGGCTTCCTCGACGCCGTCGGCGCCCTGCCGCTCCCCGGTTACAAAAAGGAGACCATACGATGTTCAGGAAAACCTGCCTCGCGGCGCTGGCGCTGGCGCTGGCCGCGTTCGTCGCCCTGCCCTTGGGCGCCCAGACGACCGCGCCCTTCGCGCTCGGCGATTTCCTCACCAAGGCCCCGACCGTGACGGTCGGCTTCGAGGGCGAGTACGGCTCCGCCGTGTCGAGCAACTCCGCGCTCGGTTGGGATGCCGCTTACGACCGCATCGTCTTCGATCCCATGCAGAAGGCGGGCACCGCCTTCGCGGCCGCTCCCTGGATCGGGCTCCAGTGGGGTGGACTCCAGTTGACGACCCGCTTCTCGTACGACCAGAACCAGCTGGCGGAAACCCTGCCCGAACTCGGAGGGTCGAATCTCTTCTGGTCCGGAGACTACGTCATCGAGAGCGCCTTCTCGATCGACCTCGGCCCGTTGGCGCTCACCGAGCGCCTGCTTTTCGACCCCTACGCCCCGGGCTACTAC
>JAKLEE010000035.1 GCA_022703215.1 Spirochaetota bacterium
GCCTTCTTCTGGAGCTCGACGCGGAGCGGCGCGAGGGCGAGCTTCGGCTTTCCGATCTCGGACCGCATGCGCTCGATCAGCGCGCAGATGTCGGCGATCGGCTTCTTGGCGGTCTCGATGGCGCCGAGCATGAGCTCCTCGCTCACCTCGCTGGCGCCGCCCTCCACCATCGTGATGCCGCCCTTGGTGCCGGCGACGATGATCTCGAGAGCCGAGCGCGCGATCTGCTCGAAGGTCGGGTTGACGACGTAGGCGCCGTCGACGTGGCAGACGCGCACGGCCGCGATGGGGCCGTCGAAGGGGATGTCGGAGATGTGCACCGCGGCGCTGGCCGCGTTGATGGCGTAGATGTCCGGCGGATTGACCTGGTCGGAGCTTAAGGTGGTCGGGACCACCTGGATCTCGCGGCCGAAGGCCTTGTCGAAGAGGGGGCGCATGGGCCGGTCGATGAGGCGGGAGACGAGGATCTCCTTGTCCTTCGGCCGGGTTTCGCGCTTGATGAAGCCGCCGGGAATCTTGCCGGCGGCGTAGTACTTCTCGTTGTACTCGACGGTGAGCGGGACGAAGTCGAGTCCCTCGGTCACCTTCGAGGAGCAGCAGGCGGTCGCGATGACGGCGCTGCCCGCGTACTGGGCGAACACCGAGCCGTTGGCCTGCTTGGCCATGCGCCCGGTCTCCATGACGAAGTCCTCGCCGTTTATCGAGTAGGTGTATTTACGTGCGTCCATTTTCGATTCTCCGATCGCGCCTCAATACGAAAGAGCCCGAACCGGCGCGCGCGGGTCGGGCTTTCGACATATCTCGCCTTCGCTCACTTGCGGATGCTGAGCTTCTCGAGCAGGGCGCGGTAGCCCGCGAGGTCCCGGCGCTCGAGGTACTTGAGGAGCCTCTTGCGCTGGCCGACCAGCATGAGGAGGCCGCGGCGGGAGTTCGAGTCCTTCTTGTGGCTGCGGGCGTGCTCGGTGAGCTGCTTGATGCGCTCGGTGAGCAGGGCGATCTGGGTCTCGGTGGACCCGGTGTTCTTCTCGTCCTTCCCGTGCTCGAGGACGATGCGGGCCTTGTCTTCCTTGGTCATGGCCATTCGGAATGCTCCTTGTATCTCTTCTCAAAACCTAATTGGTGTCATGTTCAGGGTTTCCGAGCGTTCCGATACCGGACGCGGAAACCGGAAACCGTCGCGTCATTGTACCCAAAAACGCGGAAAAGTCAATGACGCCGGGCGCTAGCCCATCACCGCCAGGTAGGCGAAACGCGCGCCGGAGCGCTCGACGATGGCCAGGAGCCGCCCGTCCGCGTCGAACACGGCGCAGGCCTCGGCCCCCTTCGCTTCGACCTCATCCCCGTCGGCGCCCGGATCGTCCTTGACGCCGGCCGCGGCGAAATCGCGCGGATGCAGTCGCCCTCCGGACAGGACCCGCCTGGCGGCGTCGCCCTCGGCGCGCAGGGTGACCAAACCGAGGGCGGCGGCCTCCCCGATGCGCAGGGAGCGCAGGTTCTCCGGCGTCACGGCGTCTGGCGCGTGCCCTGAGTTGGCGAGGAAGGGACCGGACGCGAGGCGCCGGAGCGCCACGAGGTGTCCGCGGCTGCCCGAGGCGAGCGCCAGGTCGCGGGCCATACTGCGGATATAGGTGCCCTTCGAGCAGCGGACCAGGATTACGGCGTCACGGCCGTCGAAGGACTCGAGCTCGAGGGAATGTATGGTGACTTCGCGGGCGGCGGGCGCCACGTCCTCGCCGTCGCGGGCGCGCTGCCAAGCCCGCTTGCCGTCGATGTGGACGGCGGACCAGGCGGGCGGCGCCTGCATGATCTTGCCGCGGAAAGCCGGTAACGCGGCCTCGAGCGCTTCGCGCGTCGGGAGGGGTCCCTCCCTCACCAGCTCGCCCGAGGGGTCGAGCGTGGCGGTCTCGGCGCCGAAGCGCACGGTGCCTCGATAGGCTTTGTCGCAGCCCGTGAACCAGGGCGCGAGCCGCGCGTAGCGGCCGACGAGCGCCACGAGGGTGCCCGTCGCGAAAGAGTCGAGCGTGCCCGCGTGGCCGATCCGCCCAGTCCCGAAGACGTGGTGTAGCGGCTTGAGCGCGTCGGAGCTGGTGATCCCGGCGGGCTTGTCGACGACGACGAAGCCGTCCGGGGAGTCCGGGTTCCGCTTCAAGGCAGGAGGCCCTTGAGCTTTTCGGTCATCTCGAAGCCCTCGCGGATGCCGCGATCGGCCTCGAAGACGAGCTTCGGCGTGCTCCGGATCCGGAGCCGCTTGCCCACGGCCCCCTGGATGAAGCCCGCGGCGCGGTTCAGTCCCGCGGCCGCGGCCTCGAGCGTGGAGTCGTCGCCGATGACGGAGACATGCACGTGCGCATAGCTCGCGTCGCGGGCCACCTCGACCCGCGTGATCGACACGAGCGTGCCGACCCGCGGGTCCTTGACCTCGCCGCGGAGGATCAAGCCCGCGATTTCGTCGCGGAGCTCGTCCTCCACCTTGCGGCGCCTGAGTTCGTCCATGCCTCAGGCCTCCGCGTCCGGTTCGGTTTCTCCATCGGCGGCGGGATCGGCCTCGTCAGCCTTGGCGGCCTCGGCTTCCTTCGCCTCTTTCGCTTCCTTGGCGGCCTTGGCCTTGGCGGCCTTCTCGGCCTTCGCCTTCTCGGCCTTCTCCGCCTTGTCGACGTCGCCGAGCTTGCGGGTCACGGCCACCTGCTCGAAGATCTCGAGCACGTCGCCGACCTTGAGGTCGTTCCAGCCGTCGATGCCGACGCCGCATTCGTAGCCGGCGGCGACTTCCTTCGCGTCGTCCTTGAAGCGCTTGAGCGAACCGAGCTTGCCCTGGTGAACCTCGATGCCCTCGCGGATGACACGCACGCTCGCGGCGCGCTTGACCACGCCCTCGAGGACGTAGCAGCCGGCGATGACGCCGATCTTCGGCACCTTGAACAGCTCGCGGACCTCGACCTGGCCGATGTCCTGCTCCTTGTACTCGGGAGCCAGCATCCCCTCCATCGCCGTCTGGATCTCCTCCACGGCGCGGTAGATGATGTTGTACTTCCGGATGTCGACCTTCTCCTGGTCGGCGAGGAGCTTGGCCTTCGGCGTCGGTCGGACGTTGAAGCCGATGATGATGGCGTCCGAGGCGGAGGCCAGCATGACGTCGTCCTCGTTGATCGCGCCGGCCGCCGCCCGGATGGCGACGAGCCTGACCTCGCGGGTCGAGAGCTTCTCGAGCGAGTTCTTGAGCGCTTCGACCGAGCCGGTGACGTCGCCCTTTATGACGACTTTGAGCTCCTGGACGTTGCCCTCGTGGATGGTGTCGTAAAGGTTGTCGAGCGTGACCTTCTTGAGGGTCTTGGCGACCTCGGAGCGCTTGAGCTCCTGGCGCTTGCCCGCGATCAGCCGCGCGAACTTCTCGTCCTCGACCGCCTCGAAGGGGTCGCCGGCGTTGGGCATGCCCTCGAAGCCGATGACCTCGACCGGCTGCGAGGGGCTGGCGACGTCGACCTTCTCGCCGCGCTCGTCGAACATGGCGCGGACCTTGCCCGGGAAGACGCCGGCCACGAAGCAGTCGCCGACGCGGAGCGAGCCGCGCTCGACGATGATCGTGGATACGATGCCCCGTCCGTGGTCGATCTTGGCCTCGATGACCTTGCCCTCGGCGCGGCAATCGTAGTTGGCGGTCAGCTGGAGCAGCTCGGCCTGCAGGAGGATGGCGTCGAGCAGCTCGTCGATGCCCTTCTTCTGGAGGGCGGAAATCTGGCAGAAGATGGTCTCGCCGCCCCAAGCCTCGGGGGTCAGGCCCCGCTCGGCGAGCTGGGTCATGACGCGGTCCGGGTTGGCCTCGGGCAGGTCGATCTTGTTGATGGCCACGATGATCGGCACCTTGGCCGCCTTCGCGTGGTCGAGGGCCTCGAGGGTCTGGGGCATGACGCCGTCGTTGGCCGCGACCACGAGTACGACGATGTCCGTGACCTGCGAGCCGCGGGCGCGCATCTTGGTGAAGGCCTCGTGGCCCGGGGTGTCGAGGAAGGTGATGCGGCCCTTGGGCGTGGTCACCATGTAGGCGCCGATATGCTGGGTGATGCCGCCGAATTCGCGGCTCACCACGTCCGTCTTGCGGATGGCGTCGAGGAGCTTGGTCTTTCCGTGGTCGACGTGGCCCATCACCGTGACGATCGGGGGACGGTGCACGAGGCTGTCGGGCGCGTCCGCTTCCTTCTCGATGACGGTCTCGTCGTAGAGGCTCACCACCTTGACCTCGCAGTTGTATTCCGCCGCGAGGATGGTGGCGGTGTCCGCGTCGATCTGCTGGTTGATGGTGGCCATCACGCCGAGGCTCATGAGCTTGCCGATGAGCTCGCTCGGCTTGATGTTCATCTTCCGGGCGAGGTCGGACACGGAGACGGTCTCCATGATGTCGACGCTCGAGGGAATGGCGTTGAGGTTCGCTCCGGACTTCTTCTTGAACTGGAGCGCCTTCTCCATGTCCTCGTCGCGCTTGACGTAGGAACCCTTCTTGCCCTTGGCCAGGCGCTTGCCCGCGGGGCGCGCCGGTCCGGGAGGAGGTCCGCCCGCGCCGGGGCCGCCGGGCCTGCCGCCGAAGCCGCCGGGCCTGCCGGGGCCGCCGGGACGGGGACCGTAGCCGGGCCGTCCGCCGGGACCGCCCGGTCCGCCGGGCCTGCCGGGGCCGCCCGAGTAGCCGCCGGGCCTGCCGGGACCGCCCTGGTAGCCGCCGGGCCTGCCGGGGCCGCCCTGGTAGCCGCCGGGCCTGCCCTGGTAGCCGCCCTGGCCGCCCTGGCCGCCTTGATAGCCGCCCTGGCCGCCCTGGTAGCCGCCGGGCCTGCCCTGGTAGCCGCCCTGTCCGCCCGGAGCCCCGGGACCGCCCGAGGGGCCGCCCTGGTAGCCGCCCGGACGGCCTTGGTAGCCGCCCGGCTGGCCGCCGGGTCCGCCAGGCCCGCCAGGCCCGCCGGAGTATCCTCCCGGCCGACCCTGGTAGCCGCCGGAGCGATCGTAACCGCCGACCCGGCCCTGGACCGAGTTCGGGCGCTGGGTATCGTATCCGCCGACCCGGCCCTGGACCGAGGCGGGACGCTGCGTGTCGATGCCGCCGACCCGGCCCTGGACCGAGGAGGGACGCTGGGCGTCTCCCGTCGCGGGGCGGGGCTGGGCGGGAGCCGGACGGCGCGGCGCTTCGGCGGCGGGGCCTGATGCCGCGGGAGCGGCCTCAGGCCGCGCTTCCGCATGCGGCTCGGCGGGATGCTCGGTCCGCGCGGGGTGGACGGTCTCCGGCTTCGCTTCCTCGCCCTCGTGGTGGGCGACGACGCGGGCCTGGGGCTTCTTGACGACGACCTTCTTCTTGACGACCACGACCTTCCGCTTCTCGGCGGACTCGTGGTCCTCCGCGGGAGCGGGCGCCGGAGCAGGCGCGGGCGCGCCCTGGGGAGCCTTGGGCTGCTTTATGAGATGGGCCTTGGCTTTCTGGTTCTCGTTGCTGTCAGACATACTCCACCTTCAGGCTGGCCCTATCAGGCCTCCTGGTCGTCCTCGTACTCGAAGCTGAGCTCGACGCCGCAGCTCGGACATTTCGTCATGTCGGCCGTGATGCGGGCGCCGCAATCCGGGCACTCGTATTCCTCGTCCTCCGCGGCCCGGCCGCCATCCGTCGCGGCCTCCTCGGAAACAAGCTCCACGTTCTCGTCGATCCGCGCGCGGAGCGCGGCAAGATCCTCTGCGGAGAGCCCCTCGATGGCCGCGAGCCGCTCGTCGTCCATTCCGAGGAAGTCCTCGATGAGCTCGATTCCGGCCGCCTCGAGCGCGGCCACCGCCGCTTCGGGGGCGCCCGGCAGCTCGGAGAGCCGGGAGATCTCCTCTTCCTCGACCTCGCCGAAGAGGGCCGAGACCGCTTCCTTCGCGCCGCTCGTGAGGTCCATCTGCTGGAACTGCTCTTCGGTCTTGACGTCGATGTTCCAGTCGCAGAGACGGTTCGCGAGCCGGACGTTGAGTCCCTGCTTGCCGATGGCCACCGAGAGCTGGCCTTCGGCGACCACGGCCAGCGCCAGGCGGCGGCCCTCGTCGAGGACGTGGACGTCGAGCACCTCGGCCGGCGAGAGCGCGTTCCTGATGAAGCGCTTCGGGTCGATCTCGTACTTGAGCACGTCGATCTTCTCGCCCTCGAGCTCGCGGATGATGGACTGGATGCGTATGCCCTTGAGGCCGACGCAGGCGCCGACCGGGTCGACGTCCTCGCGCTTGGAGTAGACGGAGATCTTGGTGCGGTAGCCGGGCTCGCGGACTATCTTGAAGACGTCCACGGTGCCGTCGTAGATCTCCGGCACCTCGAGCTCGAGGATCTTCTTGACGAACTCGGCGTGCGAGCGCGAAAGGACGATCTGCGGGCCGGTCTTGGTCTTGTTGACCTCGACGATGTAGGCCTTGATGCGGTCGTTCGGGTGATAGGTCTCGCGCGGCGACTGGTACTTGCGGGGCAGCACGCCCTCCACGCGGCCGAGGTCGACGTAGATGTTGCCGTTCCGCTCGCGCTGGTAGTACCCGATGATGATCTCGCCGATCTTCGAGTGGTATTCGGCGTAGAGCGTGTCGCGGGAGATCTCGCGCAGGTTCTGGCGGGTGGTCTGCTTGGCCAGCATGACCTCCTGCAGGTCGAACTCGCGCGGGTCGATGGGCAGCTCGAGGATGTCCCCGACCTCCGCCTCGTCGGACCACTGCTTCGCCTCGGAAAGCTCGATCTCGAGGACCGGATCGTCGAGCTCCTCGACGATGGTCTTGCGGGCGAGGATCTCGACGCCCTCGTAGTCGTCCTTGAAGCGGACGACCGCGTTCTCCGAGGTCCCGAAGCGCTTCTTGTAGGCGGCCATGAGGGAGTCCTCTACCGTCTTGAGGACGAGTTCCTCGGAGATGCCCTTCTCGTATATCAGCTGACGGATAGCCTCTGCCATCTCTGACGACATGGTTTTCTCAACCCTCCCGCGCGCCGTCGAGGCGCGCCTTGACTATTTCGGAAATGGGCAGCTTCTTCTCGCCCTCCGCGGTCGAGAGGACGACCGTGTCGCCCTCGGCGCCGACGATGACGCAGGACGTCCATTCGGTTTCCCCGAGGAAGATCGCCTTGACGCCCCGGCCGGCGAAGATGGCGTATTCACGGCTTTCGTGGAGCATGCGCTCGGTGCCCGGGCTCGCCACTTCGAGGTGGAAATCCTGGAGATCGAGGAGCACCTGGAGGCGCGGCTGGATCAGGCGGTGCGCCTTGGCGCACTCGTCGATGCCCGTGCCGCCCTTCCGGTAGACCGTTGCGCGCACGGAAGCCCCGCCCTTGCGGCGGCTGATGAAGAGGTCGACGAGCGCGAGACCCGCGCCCTCGAGGAGCAGTGCCAGTTCCTGGCGTATCGATTCGGTTTCCGTCATTTTCCCCAATAAAAAAAGAGCCGCGGGAACGACTCTTTTTCATCATCGCTCTGTATGTCGGTTCGATAGTACCGGAACGTCCCGGGGGTGTCAATACGCCGGGTCCGGACGGAGCCGTCGGAGCCACGGTCCCCGCCTCAGGACCAGCCGGACTCAGTCGGCGGCGAGCGTCAGCGCGTCGACGCGGAGCGCCCCGGCCGCCTTGAGGGCGCGGGCGCAAGCCGAGAGCGTGGCGCCCGTGGTCATCACGTCATCCACGAGCAGGACCCGTTCGGGAGCCTTGCCGCGGACCCTGATGGCATCGGCCAGGTTGGCCAGGCGCCCGTCGTGGTCCAGCGTCTTCTGCTCCGCGCCGGGCCTGCGGACCAGCAAGGCGGCGACGGGAAAGCCCAGGCGTCCGAGCTCGCGCGCGAGGAGCGCGGACTGGTCCCAGCCGCGCTTGCGGAGCGAGCGGGGGGAACAGGGAGCGCCGACCACGACCGCGCCCGGGAAGCGCGCCGCGCCCGTGGCGAGGAGCCGGGCCAGGAAAGGCGCCAGCGAGCGGCGGGCGCCGAATTTGTAGGCCGCTATCACGCGCGCGGCGGCGCCCGCGTAGCGCCAGAGCGGCCAGGCGGAGTCGAACGCGAAATCGGCCTCGCGGCAGCGCATGCAGGTGCCCGCCTCGGAGAGGAGCGGCAGGCCGCAACGGAGGCAGCGGGGGCCCGGCTCGGGCGCGAGCGCCGCGGCGCAGCGCGCGCAGAGGGGCGCCCCGGGCCGGGGGCGCCGCCATGTCCCGGACGGCTCCCGCCGTGCCGCGCGGAGCGGCAGCGGTCCGTCACAGACGACGCAGGAGCCGGGGAAGGCGAGACCGGCAAGGAAGGGAATCGGATCGGGCTGGCGCTTCTCCATGCCGGGACACCGCGCCGCCCGCGCGCGGCGCTTGCGATCCGCGGCGAAGGTGCGGGCGCCCCTCGCGGACTAGAGCAGCTTCCGCAAGGCGGCCAGCCGGTTGAGGGCCTCGAGGGGCGTCAGGCGTTCAGGGTCGATGGCGCGGAGCTCTCCGATGACGAGCTCCTCGTTGGCGAACAGGGCGGCCTGCGCCGGCTTCGGAACGCCCGGCGCTGCGGCGACCGAGGCCGGCAACCCCCGCTCCCGGCGCTCGAGTTCCGCCTGGATCTCCCGGGCGCGGACGAGCACCGGCTCGGGCACGCCCGCGAGCCGGGCCACGTGGACGCCGTAGGAACCCGCCGCCGGCCCGCTCACCACCCTGCGGAGGAAGGCGACTTCCCCGTCCCGCTCGTCGACGGACATGGACAGGTTGACGAGCCCGGGCCGCTCGAGGGCTGTCAGCTCGTGGTAGTGGGTGGCGAACAGGGTGCGGCACGCGCTCGAGTCGAGCAGGTACTCGGAGGCAGCCCAGGCGATGGCGAGCCCGTCGACGGTGCTGGTTCCCCGACCGACCTCGTCCATCACGACGAGGCTGCGCGCGGTGGCTTCCCGGAGTATGTAGGCGGTCTCGTGCATCTCGACGAGGAAGGTCGACTCCCCGCGCGCCAGGTTGTCCTGGGCGCCGACGCGGCAGAACACCCGGTCGGCGACGCCGATGCGAGCCTCGAGCGCCGGCACGAAGGAGCCGGCCTGCGCGAGGATTACGATGAGCGCGGTCTGCCTCAGGTAGGTGCTCTTGCCCGCCATGTTAGGTCCGGTTATCAGCGCGAAGCGCTTTCCGTCGGCGTCAAGCTCGGTCCCGTTCGGCACGAAGGCGCCCGAGGGCAGGTGCGCCTCCACGACGGGGTGGCGCCCTTCCACGACGCGGAGGATTCCGGAGCGGTCGACCGCGGGGCGGTTCCAGCCGCGCTCGGTAGCCACCCGGGCGAAGGACGCGAGGCAGTCCACGCGCGCCACGGCCGACGCGAGCGAGCCCAGGGCGGCCAGCGCCGGCTTGAGCTTTTCGCGGACCTCGAGGAAGCGCTCGCGCTCGAGCTCCACGAGGCGCTCCGCCGCCGAGTTGAGCTCCGTCTCGATGGCGGCCAGGCGCTCCGTCGAGAAGCGCTCGGCGCCGGCCATCGACTGCCGCCGGACGAAGCGCGGCGGCGCCTTCTCCGCGGAAGCCCGGGTGGTCTCGAGGAACCAGCCGAGCACGCGGTTGTAGCGCAGCTTGAGGTTCGCGATGCCGGTCGCCGCGCGCTCCTCCTCGACGTACGCCTCCAGCACCGAGCGCGCGTCGTCCCTCAGGGCCCGGAGGCGGTCTATCTCCGCGTCGTGGCCCGCCTTGATGAGCCCGCCCTCATTGAGCGTGACGGGCGGCTCCGGAGCGATCGCGCGGTCGACGAGGGCGCGGGCTTCCAGAAGCTCCGCGCGCTCCGTCGGCACGAGGGCGAAGCCGAGCAGTTCCGCCCGGGGCACGAGGCCGGCGCACGCGGCCTCGGAGGCCAGCGCGGCGTCTATGGCGTCGCGGAGAGCCAGCAGGTCCTTGGCGTGCGCCTTGTCGAGGGCCACCCTGGCGCCGAGCCGTTCGAGGTCGAGCACCCGGCCGAGCTCGCCCCGCAGCCGCTCGAGGGTGCGCTGCTCGCGGTACAGGGCCTCCACGGCGTCGTGCCGAGCGGCTATGGCGTCCGGATCGCGGAGCGGGGAGAGTATCCATTGCCTGAGCAGGCGCGAACCCATGGAACTGCGCGTCGCATCGACGGCGCCGAGCAGGCTGTAGGCCCGGCCGCCGTCCTGCAGGCCGCGATCGAGCTCGAGGTTGCGCTGCGTGGATTCGTCGAGCAGGAGCCGCTCGCCATCGTCCGGGCGCGAAAGGCCACGGAGGTGCGGCAGCGCGTGGCGCGCGGTCTCGGCGACGTACTCGACGAGCAGCCCCGCGGCGCCGACGGCCGGGTCGTCGTCCTCGAAGCCGAAGCCCTTGAGGCTGGCGACTCCGAAGCGGCGCTTGAGCTCGGCGGCCGCTTTCCGGCCGTCGAAGCTCCAGTCCGGATACGGGTTGAGCACGAGTCCTTCCCGGTCGCCGAGCGCGCGAGCGGTCTCCGCGTCCTCGAGGAGGCTCTGTTGGACGAGGGCCTCGCGGGGGGCAAGGCGGTACAGCTCCCTTCTCAGCCGGGCACCGTCGGAGCCCGGGAAGGAAAAGGCGCGGAACTCGCCCGTGGAGACGTCCGCGTAGGCGAAGCCGAGGGCGGAGCCCGCCGGGCCCGAGCGGCCTACCGAGACGAGCCAGTTGTTGGCGCGCGCCTCGAGGTAATCCTCCTCCACCGTGGTGCCGGGCGTGACGACCTCGACCACCTCGCGCTCCATGATGCCGCGCGTCGAGGCGCTTTCGCCGACCTGCTCGCAGATGGCGACCTTGCGCCCGAGGCGGAGCAGGCGCGCGACGTAGGATCGCGCCGCGTGGTAGGGTATGCCGCACATCGGCCGGTCCTGGCGCCTGGTCAGGGTGAGGTTGAGGAGGGCCGACACCTCCACGGCGTCGGCGTCGAACATCTCGTAGAAATCTCCGAGGCGGAAGAACAGCACCGCGTCGCGGTTGCGTTCCTTGAGTCGCCTGTACTGGTCCATGAGGGAAGTCTCGCCGGCCATCGCGGTTGCATTGTACCGGATGATGGTCTAGGATACAATCGAAACGGATCGCGAGAGGTTGGCGTGGAAGAGGCCTTGTTCGTCAAGGAAGAGCGCGGGGTCGTCTACATCAAGGCCCGCGGCCACATGACCGCCGCCCTGTGCCCGGAGCTCAAGTCCCGCGTGCTCGCGCGCCTCGAAGCGAGCCCCCCCCTCGAGCGCATCTACCTGGACCTGCGCGACTGCGAGTACATGGACTCCACGTTCATGGGCCTGATCGTCGGCTTCAACAAGCGGCTCCAGCGCGCGGCCGCCCATTCCATCACGCTGCTCCACGTGAACGAGACCTGCATGGGGCTGCTCAGGACCATCGGCATAGTCAGGCTCGTGGAGCTCTCCGACGCCGAGGTCCCCTTCCCCGCCCCCATGGAGAACCTGGCCGGCGCGGACCGCGCCAGCGCCGGATTCATCCTGGATGCCCACGAGAACCTCATGGAGCTGTCGGACGACAACCGCAAGCGTTTCTCGACGCTCTATCAGGTCCTCAAGTCGCAGCTCGACCGGGGCTCCGGAGACGGGA
Source organism: Spirochaetota bacterium (assembly GCA_022703215.1). Taxonomy (GTDB): domain Bacteria; phylum Spirochaetota; class Spirochaetia; order Treponematales; family UBA12059; genus JAFGNN01. Next base: position 11,510 of record JAKLEE010000035.1, read on the forward strand.
AGGAATGAAAAAGGCGCCGGCCCGGCCGGCGCCCCCCTTCACTCAGGCGGCTACTTCGCCTTGCCGACCAGCTCGAAGATCACCTTGTCGCTGATGTCGATCGTGGGGCTGAACCAGAGCACCGCGTTGCCCGAGCCGTCCAGCTGCTGCGCCGAGATGACCAGGCTGTAGCCCTCCAGTTCCGCCACCTTCTTGATGGCCGCGGCTGCCAGGCCCGAGAATTCGGAACTGTCGGAAAGCTTCTTCGCCTTCTCGTCGAGCTCCGTCTTCTTGATCTTGTAGTACTCGGACAGGTTGAGCGCCTTGCGGCCGATCTCGGCGTCGATGCTGGCGATGAGCGGCTTGTCGTCGACGGCGATTGCCTCGGCCTTCTTCCGCTGCAGCTCCCTGATCTCGGTCGTCATGCGGTCGACCTCGGTCTGGACCCGCGCCTTCTCCTCCTCGAAGGCCCGCACCGGCGCGGAGTCCTTGGCGTAGGTCATGTAGACCTTCTGGAGGTCGACGACGGCGACCCGGCCCATCTGCTGCTGCTGCGCGGCCAGGGTTCCCGCGGCGAGGAGGGCCGACAGGACCAGGATGCTCGTTCTGCGTGCGTTCATGAATGCGTACCTCTCCGGTTCCGCCGCTTCAGTAGAGCGGCTGGGTGATGCTGATCACGAAATCGAGCCCCTTGTCCGCGGGCCAGTCGAAGCTCCAGTCGTCGCCGAGCGTGAAGGTCTTGGCGAAGTAGAAGCGGAACGGGAACTGCGGGATGGCGAAGCGGAAGCCGAAGCCGAGGCTGAAGGCCATGTTGTCCGGCGAGAGCGATGCGAGCCCGCCGGAGGAGTCCCAGGAGCTCTCGCCGCTGACGGCCGGCACGAGGAGGCCCTGGTCGGCCGACGCGAGGGCCGCGGCGTCGAAGAAGCCGTCGAGCGAGATGATGCCGGCGGCGAGCGGCACGCGGAGCTCCAGCCAGTTCTCCCAGAGGGCGGTGCCTTCCTTGGTGGAAAGCGAGGTACCCCAACCGCGGCCGACGAAGGTGCCGTCGACACGGAGGGCGTTGGTCGAGGTGTACTCGAACCCGTTCCAGTTGGGCAGCAGGTACGAGAGGCCCGAATGCGCGCCGAGCACGGCCTTGAAGGACCACGAGTCGGAGACGGGCAGGTCGACCAGGGTCAGGTAGCCTTCGAACTTGGTGTCGGAGCGGATGAACTGCTGGACCTCGACGGGCAGCAGTCCCTTGAAGGTGAAACGCTGGCTCGCGTACCAGCCGGCCGAGGGATCGTACCAGAGGTCGAGCGCGTTGAGGTAGGCGCGCGTGAAGAAGGAGTTGGCCCATAGCCACTTGTCGTGGTTGGCCGCGACGACGGCGTCGTAGGGCCTGGCCCCGTCGGCGTAGGTGTCGAGCGTAAGGCCCGACGAGATGCCGGTGCCCACGCCGAGATCGCCGAGGGGCGTGCGGAAACGGTAGCCCGTCGAAAGGCCGAGCGAGACCTCCCATTCCTGGTACTGCATGTAGAAGTCGTCCGGGACGACCTGTCCCGCGGCGAGGTACTCCTCCATGCTCGAGTAGGGATCGGGCACCCGGCCCGGTTCGTCGTAGCCGAACACGGGGCCGTACACGTCCTGGAGGGTCTTGATCGTCTTGTGCGAGACCGAGAGGTCCACGCCGCCGGACCAGCGCTGCCCGAGGAGCCAGGGCTCGACGAAGGAGAACACGAGGCTCTGCTCGGTGGGCGAGGCGTTGAGGTCGACCGAGAAGGTCTGCCCGTTCCCGAGGAAGTTGCGGTCGTTCCATTTGACCAGGCCCGAGAGCGGGAAGGCGCCCGGGGTGCCGAGGCCGGAGAGCGTGACGCCGAACTGGATGTCCGCCGTGCTCTGCTCCTCGACGTTGATCACAAGGGCCATGAGGCTCTCGGCGGAACCCTGCATCATCTCCGGCTCGATCGCGGAGAAGTACTGCAGGTTGTAGAGGTTCCTGAGGCCTTCCATGATCTTGGTCTTGGAGAACACGTCGCCGACCTCGAGCGGCAGCTCGCGGGCCAGGACGTGCTCGCGGGTCTTCTCGTTGCCCCTGAACTCGATGCTCTCGATGTGGGCGCGGCCGCGCTCGGTGATCGCCACGACGTAGGAGACGACGCCGCGCTCGGCGTCCCGCTCCTCGCGGAGCTCGACGCGGTTGAAGATGTAGCCGCTCTCGTAGTAGAGGTCGTCGATGCGGCCCTTGTCCGCGAGCAGCTTCGGGTAGTCGAGGATGTCGTCGGCCTGGAGGCGGACGAGGGAGGCGAGCTTCTCCGAGTCGAAGATGCGGTTCCCCTCGAAGCGGATGCCCCCGAAGCGGTACTGCCGTCCCTCGACGATCCGGAAGGTGAGGGCGAGATCTTCGCGGCCCGACTCCACGTCCGCGACGAGCTCGCGGGCCACGTCGGGAACGGACGCGTCGATGAAGCCCTTGGACCGGTAGTACTGCAGCAGCTTGAGACGGTCGGATTCGAGCTTGGCTTCCTGGAAGGCGCCCGCCTGGAACAGGCCGCGCTCCTTCAGCTCCATGAGGCCCTTGAGCGTGCTGGCGGAGAAGGACGCGTTGCCGTCGAACAGGATCGATCCGATGGCCACCTGCGAGCCCTCGTCGACGATGAAGCGCAGGACGACCGATTCGGGGGTCTTGCCGGGGGAGGTCGCGCTGGAGACGCGCACGTCGGGGTAGCCCTTCTCCAGGTAGCGGGCGCGGATCGCGATCTCGTCGAGCCGCGCGCGGTCCTCGCGGTAGATGTCGCCGGACTTGGTCACGGCGGCGTCGAGCACCTCGCTCGAGCGCAGGCCCGAATTGCCCTCGACGCGCACGGCCTCGATCCATGGCTTCTCGACCACGGTGAAGCGCACGACCACGGAGCGGTATTCGGCGTCGCCGGGCTCGGCCATCGGGCTGATCTGGTCGAAATAGTCGAGGCCGTAGCCGTAGACCGCGGCCTGGAGCTCGATCCAGAGCTCGTTGGTGAAATCCTTCCCCACGAAGGGGCGGACGAGGCCCTGAAGCTCGCCGCGATCCACGTGGACGATGCCCGAAAAGCTGATGTCGCGGATCGGCTTGCCGAGGTACCAGTCGGGTGCCGCCTGTGCCCAGGACAAGGAGGTCGCGAGGAGGAATGCGGCGAGGATGCTGAAACGCTTCATGGATGCTCCATCCTTCAGAACGACAGTCTCCAGGAGAACGTGAACGAGGCATCGCTCAGGAACAGGTCCTCCGGGTGCTTGGGACTCAGGCGCCAGTCGAGGAGGAAGAAGGGGGTATCCCACTCGAGACCGAAGCCGGAGTCTACCGTCAAAACATCCCTGCCCGCAAGAGGTTCCACCTGAAGCGACAGGGCCGCGTCGAAGAACACCTTTTCTCCTATGTACTTGCCGGCGAAGACCGCGGTACCGTCGAGCAGCGAGGCCAGCGAGCTCGCCTGGGTCTCCGTCGGGTCCGGCAGGGAAAGGTCGAGGAGCAACCGCTGGACTGCCTCGGTGCGGATGTAGAAAAGGTCGAAGCCCAGCAGCTCGCGGACGTTCTCCTCGAACAGGGAGACGAAGTTGAGCTGGGGAATCGCCTGGCTGCTGGCGATGACCGCCTTGAGCACGTCGAACTCGCCCCCGCCCTCGGCGCCGACCAGCCCGAGGCCGAGCAGCGCGGCGATCTCCTCGCTCGAGCGCGGCGGCGACGATTCCATGGTGATGTCGAGGACGGTCAGGCGCGTGTCCTCGGCGCGGAGCGTCACGCGGACCGGCCCGAGGGCGTCGCTGGTCCTGAGCTCCGCCTCGAGGGTCGCGAGCGGGTCGAAATTGGACTCGGTCTCGTTGAAGACGATGCTGGCCTTCTTGAGGAAGAAATTCCTCTGTATATAGAAGAGGTTGCCGCCGCGGAGCTCCACCGTGCCCTTGATGCGCAGCCGGGACGCGGCGGTATCGACCGAAAGCGAAAGCGCGCTCGAAGGATCCGCCTGTCCGGCGATGATGGGCAGGGTCTTCGAGGGGAAGTAGACGCGCACGCCCTTGCCGAAGCGGATGTCGAGGTTCGCCACGAGCGCCGCGTCGGCGGGCGGCGCCTCTCCCCCGCCCGAGACGAGCGATGGATCGAGCACGAGCTCGGCGGTCGGCACGTCGATGCGGCCGGATACCGCCACGCCGCCCTGGCTGACCCGGATGTCCAGGTCGATCTCCCCCGAGCCTTCGGCTGAAATGCCGGCTATGTAGGTGTCGATCGGCAGCTGCGTTTTTTCGACGGTGGCCGCCCTGATGGCAAGCTCCGAGGGCAGCCATTCCGACATGAGGGCGGTGAGGCTCAGGTACACGAGGGCCGGACCGGCCTGGGCCCGGGCCTGGGTGAAGGAGGCCCGGCGGCCGTCGAAGTCGAGCACGCCGTCGATCGGGCCGATCGTCTGGGGAGTGTACTCGGGAACGCGGACCTCGAGGTCCGACAAAAGGAGCGAGCCGGTGAAGTCCGGGTCCGTGGCGGGGCCTTCGAGCCTGAGCCGTCCCGCGAACCTTCCGCCGCGCAACTCGACCGTGGGCAGCGGGACGATGGCGATGAGCGGTTCGATCTCGCCCTCGAGGCCGTCGAGGTTGACGACGAGGCCCTTTTCGTCGAGGCGGCCGAGCGCGATGAAGCGGAGCGGCAAGGGCGGGCGCGCGATGACGCTGAACGCCCCGTCGCCGAGGACGCGTACGGAGAGTTCGCCCTTGTCGCCGGAGAAGGCCCACCCGTCGCCGTCGCGAGCGCCGGTGAAGGACCAGCGCTCGACCCGGAGGTTTCCGAGGCGGATGGCGGAGAGGGCCCCGCGCACCAGAACCGGGTCCTCGAACAGGGAAGCGCCGGGAGCCTCGGTCCCGACCGAGAGCTCGAGCGAGGCCGCCATGCCCTCGGGCGTCGACCAATCGGCTTCGAGGGAGGCGTTCCCGCCCGCCAGGTCGAGATCCGCGGAAAGGCCTTCGACGCGGTTGTCGGCGTATCGGCCCCTCGCCTCGCGGACGCTCAGCCGGCCGTCGAGCCAGGAGGCGCGCGCGTAGAGCGAGAAATCCTGGTCGCGATGGACGCCGGCCGGCACCGATACCACGGCGTCGACCGCGAGCCGGCCGGCGTTCGCCGCGATGCTCGCCGTGCCCGAGGCCCCGCCCTTGAGCCCGGCTCCGGGAACGCGGGCGAGCGGCGAAGCTTCGAACGCCAAGGCGGCCCCGAGCACGGTCCCGTCCCAGGAGCCGTCGAGCCGGTACCGCTCCGCTCCTTCCGAATCGAGCGCGAGCGAGACCGAGACCGACGGCTCGAGCCCGAGGATCCAGGAAACCAGGGCCGTCCCCGTGAGCGAGGAGTGGGAGTCGGAAACCCGCAGGTCCCGCACGGTCGCGCCGTCCTGGTCGGCTAGGGCCT
>JAKLEE010000350.1 GCA_022703215.1 Spirochaetota bacterium
GACTGCACGAGGTCGCCGGAGAGCGAGCGGACGAGCTCCCCCAGGTCGATCCGCTCGAGGTCGCCCGAATCGCAGAGCGCCTCGTGGGTGCGCGCCATCGCATGCACGCGGTTCATGGCGTCGTGGAAGGGCTGCCTGGCCTCGCCGGTGCCGAGCTTCCGGAGCTGCAGCATGAGGAGGCTCTCGATCAGCTGCATGTTGTTCTTGACGCGGTGGTGGATCTCGCCGAGCAGCACCTCCTTTTCGCGGAGCGATGCCTCGAGTATGGACCGCGCGCGGCGCTCGCTCTCGCGGAGGGCCTCCTCGGCGCGGCGGACGCTCTCGATGCGGTCCCATTCGCGGAGCGAGCGCTCCACGATGTGCGGCAGGTCCGCGAAGGTCGAGTCCGACTTGACCACATAGTCGAGGGCCCCGGCCTTCATGGCCTCGACTGCCCGCGCCTCGCTGCCGAAGCTGGTCATGATCACGACCGGGGCGCCGAGCGAGCGGCCCTCGCGGGCGAACTCGATGCCGGAGCCGTCGGGCACCTTCCAATCGGCCAGCACCAGGTCGGCGGGGCCCGCGGCGAGCAAGGAGTCGGCCTCGGCCAGGCTGTGCGCGATGCGCACCTCGTGGCGCGGAGTCCAGCGCTCGAAAGCCCGGTTCACCAGCTCCGCGTGCGCGCGTTCGTCCTCGATGACCACGATGCTGGCCGGAAAACGTTCCATGGGTCCTCTCCAGTCCGCGGAACGCTTGCGCGCCTCCGCGGAAACACTAGACTCTACGTTAGGCGTTGACGGTCGCCTTGTCGAGTTCCGGATCCCGCTTCCCGGCACCGTCCGGCCGCGGACGCCCGGCGGCAAGGCAGGGAGGCGGTCATGAGGACTACGCGACGCATCGGTTTCATGGTTGCGACGGCTCTGGCCGCGACGATCCTCGTCGCCTGCGCGAAGGAGGAGCCGCTGCCTCCGCCGGTCGAACGCTTCGTCATAGCACGGTCGCCGGCCTTCTCCGCCGCGCTCAACGTCGTCGGCGAGCGGACGGGCATCTTCGCCTCGCGAGGCCTCGAGATCGAGTTCATCGATTCGAGCTCGGGCATCGCCTCGATCAACATGCTGCTCGAAGGGAAAGCCGACGTGGTCAGTTCGACCGTTTTCCCCGTCATCGCCGCCGACTTCGACGCCGACGAGCTCAGGATCATCGCCACCTCCACCATTTCGGGCAACGACAACCGGGTGGTGGCCCGCACGGACCGCGGGATCTCGGAGGTGGCCGATCTGGCCGGCAAACGCGTCGGCACGCTCGCCGGCGGTACACCGGAATATGTCCTCGACCTCATGCTGCTCGAGGCCGGCGTTCCGAAGGAGTCCGTCGAGATCATCCGCAGCGACCTGCCGTCCGTATTCGCGATGTTCACGGAGGGCGGTATCGACGCGATCTGCTGCTTCGGCGCCTGGGTCGACCGGGCGCTGGCGGCCTTCCCCGGCGCAAGCGTCTCGCTCGGCGACGACAAGCTCATCAGGATCGCGACCACGAGCGTCGTGACACGGCAGTCCATCGAGCTCCGCCGCGACGCCTTCCGCCGCCTCGTCGAAGCCTACATCGAGGCGGAGGCCTGGATGGAGGCCAACCCCGACGAAGCCCTCGCGATGCTCGTGGATCGCTTCGATCTCAATCCGGCCGCGACGGCGGCGGTCTGGAAGCCCGGCCTCTTCGGGGTCCGCATCGACCAGTCCATGGTCAGGGAGATGGAGAACCTGGCCCAGTGGATGATCGAGGAAGGCCCGAAAAAGGGCGAAACCATGCCCGACGTCCTCAACTACTTCGATTTCGAGCTGCTCGAGTCCATCGACCCGGAACGGGTCACGGTCATTCATTGAACCGCCAGTCCGGCAAGGAGGCGCGCATGGGCGCTCGACACGACAGACCTGCGACGACCGGCAGTATCGCCGGCATGGCCCTCGCGCTTTGCGCGGCGCTTTCGTGCGGCGTCCTCGGCGCTTGCGCTCCCGCGAAGCCGCAGGCTTCCCTCCGGCTCGGCCATGCCGCGACGCTCGGCGTCGCGCTCGACGTCATCGCCCAGGAGCTCGGCTACTTCGAGCGGGAAGGTCTGGACGTCATGCTGGTCCAGGTGGGGTCGGGGAACCTCGCCGTGGATGGCGTGCTCTCGGGAGAGCTCGACGTAGCTGTCGCGACCATCTACCCCATCGTGCTTTCGTCGTTCTCCGGCGACGACCTGCGCGTCTTCGGGAGTGTCTCGGTATCGCGCAACAACAACGTCATCGTCGCGCGGAGCGACCGGGGAATCGCCTCGATCGCCGACCTGGCGGGCCGCAAG
>JAKLEE010000351.1 GCA_022703215.1 Spirochaetota bacterium
GGGGAGGAAGAGGTCCGAGCCCTGGTTCCCGCCCTGCGCGCGGTGCTGGCGCGGCTCGAGGGACAGGGCTGCCGCTGAGCCGGGTCGGGAATCAGGGCCTCAAATACGGGCGTTCCCGCGGAGCGCGTACTTCCGCTCCTTCCAGTCGGGCAGGACGCGCTCGAGGATGGCGTGGAAGCGCGGGCCGTGGCCGGGTTCGAGCAGGTGCGCGAGCTCGTGGACCACGACGTATTCCAGGCAGGCGGGCGGCTTCGAGGCGAGCTCGAGGCCGAGCCGGATGGCCCCCGTGCGGACGCTGCAGCTGCCCCAGCGCGTCTTCATGCGGCGGGCGCGAATCGGGCCGGGATTGACGCCGAGCTTCCGGGACCACGCTTCGACCAGGGGCTGCGCCCGTTCGAGCAAGGTAGCGCCGAGCCAGGCGTCGAGCAGGGCGGCGCGAGCCGAGTCGCCAGAACCCGGCCGGACGCGGAGGGTGAGCGTTTCGCCCGCAAGCTCGACACGAGAGCGCCCGGAGCTTTCCACGATTTCCAGCCCGAGCTGTTCGCCCCAGAGGCGCAGGCGGCCGAGCGCGAGCGGGTCGCCCGGGCTCGCGGCGGACCTGGCCCGGACGGCTTCCCGGTGACGCCTTATCCAGTCCAGGCGCGACTCGACGAAGCGGCGGATCTCGTGGAGGGGCAGGCCCTCGGGCGCCGATACGAGCACCTCGCCGTCGGGCGGGACGACGCGGAGCCGCAGGGTCTTGATGCGCTTCCGCTCGACGTGGGCTTCGAGCCCGCCGACCGCCAGGGCCTCGATCCGGCTTGCCCGGCGGCCGCGGTCCGCTCCGTTCCTTTCCACGCTGCTAGGACGCGGAACCGGGCTCGCCACGGTCCTCGCCGCCGCGGAAAGCTGCGTACGCGCCCGCGGCCTGCCGCGTCGCGCCGTCCGATGCACCTGGCGCCGACTCGAGCAGCCAGCGCGCCTGGAAGGGAGCGAGCCTGACACAGGTGCTGTCCACGGACTCGCCCGAGATGGCGTCGTATGCGCCCCAGGGCGTTTCGAGGGTGAGCGCGTCATCGGAGACGTTGGCCAGGGCCAGGACGCGTGCGCCCGGCGCGCTGCGGGCCAGCGCGAGGACGCGCGGATCCAGGGCGATCACGGTCTGGGGCGAACCCGGCGCGAAGGCGGGCAGGTCGCGGCGAACGCGAATCAGGGCGAGGAGGCGTCTGGACACGCGCGCGCGCAGGCCGTCCGCGTCGAGCTCCGCTTCGAGCGCGGCGAGGTCGAGCTTCTCGCGGTTGATGCGCCGAGGGATTCCCGACTCCTCGACGCCCGCCGACCAGTTCCGCGAGCCCAACAGGCTGTGGACGTAGATGCCGGGCATGCCGTCGAGCGCGAGCAGGATGGCATGCGCCGAGCAGGTCCGGTCCGCGCGCCCGCCGTCGTCCGCCTCGGGCGGAGACAGCGCGTCGAGGTAGTTGATGTTCAGCTCGTAGGGCGAACGGCTCCCGTCCGCGGCGCTCCGGTACCCGACCCTGCCGCCCCGCTCGAGCGTCGCCCGGACGAGCGCGTCGCGTTCCGCAGCGTCCAGGATGCCCTCGGTGGGCCGCAATCCGATGCCGTCGTGCGAGGCGAGGAAGTTGAACCAGGCGCAGCCCGGCGGCAAGGCCGTCGCCCCGAGCGAGGCGATCCAGGTCCCGAGCCGTTCCGCGGACCCGGAGAGGAAGGCGTGGAGTACGAGCGGCGGCAGCGGGAACTGGTACACGAGGCCGGCTTCGTCCCCTGCGCCGAAATATGCGATGTTTTCCGCGTGGGGCACGTTGGTCTCGGTAATGATCCTGGTGCCCGAACCCGCCGCGTCGAGCGCGAGCCGGGCCAGCTTGACGATGGCGTGGGCGCCCGGCAGGTTCAGGCAGGACGTGCCTTCCTCTTTCCAGACGAAGCCGACCGCGTCGAGGCGCAGGTAGCGCGCGCCGCGTTCCGCGTAGAAGAGCAGGGTGTCGAGCACCGCGAGCAGGACCTCGGGTTCGGAAAAGTCGAGGTCCGCCTGATCGGCGCTGAAGGTGGTCCAGACCGGCTCGCGGCCGCGGGAGGTCTCGAAGGGTGTGAAGAGCGGCAAGGCGCGCGGCCGTACCACCGAGGAATAGTCGGCGCCCTCGCGGGCCTTGGCGAAAAATCGGTCATAGGGTGCTTCGCCGCGCAGGAAGGCGCGGAACCAGGGGTTGGAGACCGAGGCGTGGTTGACCACGGCGTCGAACATGAGCGCGTAGCCGCGCGCGAGCTCCGCGACGTCCTCCCAG
>JAKLEE010000352.1 GCA_022703215.1 Spirochaetota bacterium
AAGGGCGGCGACTGGTGCGTCTACGCCAAGAACGGCTCGGACGTCACCTCGTACTCGCTTGCGGTCGCGCGCGCCTTCACCGGGAAATGGGAGATACTTCTTGCAAAGGGCTCCTACCACGGCGCGCACCCGTGGTGCCAGACCCACGGCGCGGGCGTTCCCGACGAATGGAAAAGCCACATCCAGTACGTCGAATACAACGACCCCGCCGACCTCAAGCGCGTGGTCGAGGCCAACAGGGGGAAGGTCGCCGCGATCATCCTCACGCCGCACCGCCACGACTCCATGAGGGACCAGGATCTCCCCACGAAGGAGTTCGTCGACACGGTCAACGCGCTCGCCAAAAGCGAGGGCTTCCTCATCATCGTCGACGATATCCGCTGCGGCTTCAGGCTGAAGCTTTCGGGAAGCGCCGACCACTACGGCTACAACGCCGACCTCCAGTGCTTCGGCAAGGCCATGGCCAACGGCTACCCGATCGCCATCGCCATGGGCAGGGACGAGCTCAAGCAGGCCGCGGGGAGCGTCTTCTTCTCCGGAACGCACTTCTTCTCGGGCGTGCCCTTCGCCGCCGCCATGGCCACGATCGACGAGATCAAGGCGAGCGGGGCGATCGAAAAGATCGATAAGCTCGGCAAAAAGCTCATGAAGGGCATGGCCGACGCGGCCGCCGCCGAGGGCGTAAAGGTGACCATGTCCGGTCCGCCCGCCATGCCGTACATGAATTTCGCCGACGACCCCATGTTCGAGAAGAACCGCTACTTCTGCGGCGAGGCCGCGCGTCGCGGCATCTTCCTGCACCCGCACCACAACTGGTTCGTCTGCGCGGCCATGGAAGAGGCCGACATCAAGAAGACGCTCGATGTCTCGGCCGAGTGCTTCAAGCTGACCGCCAAAAAGTTCTAGCCCCCGCCGCGGGCGCGGAGCCCGCGAACGCATAACGAAAACGGCGTACCCCGAAAGGGATACGCCGTTTTTTCGCACGTGATGTGCCGGCCCGCCGAAAGCCGGCACCCGCCGCCTCAGACCGCCGGAACGCCCCCGGCGAAACCGTCGCGTATCTTCGCCATGACGAACGAAAAGTGCTCGGTGAGCCGTCCCTCCCCGGCGGCGGCGCGGATTCCGAGCGACAGGTACGCGCTCTTCATCGAGATACGGCACGCGCGCGAGAGGCCGATCGTCGCGACCGTCGCGTGGCGCAGGATGAAGCGGAATGCCCGCGCGTACGCCTCCTCGTTCACCGCGCGGATATCCGAGGATACCGCGTCCGGGTGGAGCTTCAGGATCATGTTGTGCACGATGGGATGCACGAAGCCGTACCCGTGGATGGCCGCGTACCCGTACAGGCGGATGAGGCCGTTCAGCCACTCGCAGTACGAGGCCAGCACCCCGCCCGAGTTCGCCAGGATGTCCGGGAACGAAACGATGCCGCGCTCCGCAAGGGTTTCCTCGGCGTCGCAGGTAACCGGTCCGTTCGCGCCCTGGAGCACGTACTCGCAGGCCAGGCGCCCGGCGCCGACGCTGCCTGCGTGCGGCCGCTCGAACGACACAATGACGTCCTCGAGCGCCGAGGGCACCACCACGTTCACCACCGCGGTGAGCGGAAGGAGCGTGTTCCCGGCCGCGAACTCACAGCTCTCAAGCACGTCCGGCGGGGCGTCGCCGAGCGCGCGGCCGCCGGCGCAGAAATCGGCCAGGGCCGCGATGTTCGGTATGCGGCGGCCGTGCAGCACCGTGCCGCTCACGTCGGACACCATGGTGACGGCCGCGCCGATCTCGTCGACGAAGCGCGCGAAGGAGGCGCCCACCTTGCCGAAGCCCTGAATGGCGAAGGTGAGGCGCGACATGCGCTCGCGCGAGCGGCGCGTGTACTCGGCGTCGAGCTCCAGCGCCTCGTCCACGCGGCCGGGGTCCAGCCAGAGCGCGGCGTCGGGGTAGTCGCGGTAGTTGAGCTGCGCGGCGAGCACCTCGACCATGCCGCGCCCGGTGGCGCCGGCGCGAAGCGCCAGCCCGTGCCCGCCGGGTTTACCGGTGATGGCCGGGGCGGCGTACTCGGCCGCGGCCGGGAAGTCGGTGGCGATGCGCGCCACCAGGTCGGTGTCGGAAACGGGAACGCCGAAGTGCCGCCTCAGGCGGCGCGCCGGCTCGGGGCTGTCGGTGTTCTTGACGATCGCCGCGGCGTCGGCGCCCACGTTCAGCGTGAGGCGGTCGAACATGATGCCGATCTCGGGACCGCCCACGCCCACGTCGCCGGCGGGCACGTCGGTGAG
>JAKLEE010000353.1 GCA_022703215.1 Spirochaetota bacterium
CCGCCTCGAAGGCTTCTGGGTCGCCCCGAACCGGCGCCAGCAGGGCCACGGCGCGGCGATGCTCGACGTGGTGTGCGGGCTCGCCGACCGCAACGGCGTCGTGATCGAAACCTGGGCCGACCGCTATGACGTGAGCAAGGTCAAGACCGGCCTGCGCAACGGCGAGCTGCGGGAGTGGTACGCGCGTTGGGGCTTCGCACCGCACCCGACCAAGGACGGCTGGCTGCTCCGCGAGCGCGCGCGCGCCTCGTTCAGCCGCGCCTTCAGCCTGCCCCGCGACGTGGACGCCGAGAGCATCAAGGCGACCTTCCGCAACGGCCTGCTCGAGATCGAGGTGCCCAAGAGCGCCGCGGCCCGCGAGAAGAAGATCGAGATCAAAGTCGCCTGATAAATGAAGAGGAACCACGGATGAGGTGGCCCGCCCGAGGCGGGCACCTCGATCCATTCCTCGCCGAAAGCGCCCCCAGGCGCAGGCACGGAGGCACGGAGATTAAGAGGGAGAAGAACGAGCGGAGGGATATACGATTCCCATTCCCGCGTTTTCCTCCCTCCCTGCTCCGTGCCTCCGTGGTTTCCTTTTATAGGAGCTCGGTGCGGCCGAGGGATTTCCAGGCTTCGACGGCTTCCTTGACGCGCTGGGTCTCGCCCTTGCGGGCGACGAGCACGGCGCCGTGCTTGACCACCACCACGAGGTCCTCGACGCCGCAGAGCGCCACGGGCAGGTCGGAATAGACGAAGCAACCCTTCGAGCCGGCCTCGACCACCTCGCCGGAATGGCGCGCGAAGAGGTCGGCGAACTCGTCCCAGCTGCCCACGTCGTCCCAGTCGAACGAGGCCGGGACGAGCGCGACGCGCGGGCACTTCTCGCTGACCGCGTAGTCGAGGCTGATGGCCGGCGCCGCGTCGTAGGCGGCCGCGAGGCCATCCCAGGCTTCGAGCACGAAGGCGCCCGAACGCGAGGCGAAGCGCGGCTCCGCGGCGGCGAGCGGCGCGAAGGCGGCGGCCACCTCCGGGGCGCGGGTTTCGAGCTCTTCGCGCATGAGGTCGAAGCGCCAGCCGTACATGCCGGAATTCCAGTAGAACTTGCCGGCCGCCAGGAAGGACTCGGCCGTGGCCCGGTCGGGCTTTTCGCGGAAGCGCGCCACCTTGTAGCCGGGCCCGAGCGGACCGGCGGTCTCGAGGTAGCCGTAGCCCGTGGCCGGCCCGCGCGGCTTGATGCCGAAGCACACCAGGTTTCCGGCCTCCGCGAGGGCGGAGGCGCGCGAGGCGTCCGCGACGAAGGCCTCAACCGGCTTGATCAGGTGGTCGCTGGTGAGGAGCAGGGCCGAGCCGCCCGCTTCCGGGGTCGGCGCGCGGCCGGGCAGGCCGGGCCTTCCGAGCAGGGCCAGGGCCGCCGCGACCGCGGGAGCCGTATTGCGCGCGCGCGGCTCGGGCAGCACGAGCACGCGCCCGTGGGCCTCCGGGAAGCCTTCCACCTCGGAGAGCAGGGCGTCGAGCTGGGCGGCTCCGCACACCACGAGCACCGAGCCCGAGGGTTTGAGCGCGAGGGCGCGTTCGAGGGCCATGCGGAAGAAGGAGAAGCCGCCCTCGACGGACATGAACTGCTTGGGACTCTTCGCCACGGAGGCGGGCCAGAGCCGGGTGCCGGCCCCGCCGGCGAGTATGACGATGTCGGTGAACATGCCTCCAACTTTACGCGGCTGGCGCGCGGGGGGCAAGCGGGAAACCGGCGCCGCCTTCGGGCCGGCCCGGACGCCCGCCGGATGGACGCCGCCCCGGCCGTTGCGGCGGGCGGGTAGGGCGAGCCTCGAGGTGCCGACGTGAAGGCGCCCGAATTGGTTGACCGCGGTCAACGAAAACGATGCCGGCGCCCGAGTTGCCCTTTACCCTTCCCCGATGTCCAGCTATAAATAGAGGCGATCCACGACATGCGCAAGGAGCGGAACATGGACATATTGACCCTGAATTGCGGAAGTTCCTCGGTGAAGTACCAGGTCTACGACTGGGACGCGAAGGAAGTGCTGGCCTCGGGCATCGTCGAGCGCGTGACCCTCGGCGGCTCGGTGATCAGCCACAAGGCGAAGGGCAAGGCCGAGTACGTCAACGAGCACGAGTGCCCCACGCACACGGTGGCCATCGAGCTGATCCTCGAGACCCTGGCCGCCGTTGAAATGCATGCCATCGAGCTGCACGCCGAGCGGGGCCTGGCCCTGGTGAGGGAGGCGCTGACGCAGCCGCTGGGCACCGATTCGGCCTGGCTGCGTGCGG
>JAKLEE010000354.1 GCA_022703215.1 Spirochaetota bacterium
GCCCGCGCGCCTTCGCCCTCGAGCCGGACTGAGGAGCGGGCGCGGATGCGCGAGGAACCCAGGTGGAACTCGCGCCAGGCGAGCTCCGCATTCGCGCCGAGCGCGGCGTCGAGCCTCAAGTAGGCGGGCGTACTGTCCGCGAATGACTGGAGGAGCGTGCAGTCCAGGCGGGCGCCTTCGGCGAGCTCCGTGGCGACGCCTCCCGCGACCGCGCACTCGGCGTCCGAACCTGCGCCGTCGGAGCCGAAGCGCGCCCACAGGGTGGCGCTGGCATTCCGGCCCAGCTCGAGGAAGAGTCGAGGCGCGGCGAAGGCGCCCTCGTCTCCTTCGAGGAATTCGACGACGATCGGCGCCCCGAGCTCGATGCCGGCGGGAACCAGGATCCGCGCGCCATGGCTCAGGACCGCCCACGCGCGCGCGTCCGCCCGGTCGGGGCTGTCGCCGGCGAAACGGGCGAGGCGCTCCGCCGCGGCGGCGTCCAGTCCGTCTATGGCATCCACGCGGACGCCGAAGGCGCGCGCGGTTTCGGACAGTTCGAGCGCCGCGAGCCGCCCGCGCTCGAAGACGAGGCGAAGCGCCGGTTTTTCGACGGCCTCTGTCCGCGAAGCTCCGTTCGCGTCAGCCCCCGGGTATCCTTCTCCGCCGTTCCGTGCGGCTCCGTCCCCGCCGGGCGATGCCTTCGGCGCGGGGTCTCCGTCTCCGTAAGGCCTGTAGCGCTCGAGGGCGGCCGGCTGGAAGGCGCAGCGTTTCCAGTCCTCGTCCCAGGGCTCGGGCTCGGCCAGCGCCGCGAGCCGTGCGGCCCCCGCGGCCCGGACCGCGGCGGCGCCGCGGGGAATCTCGTTCAGTTCGTCTCGCATGCTCTGTCCCTCGCTTCGCGCGCCTTCATCCGACCGATCCTTCCATCTCGAGCTCGATCAGGCGGTTGAGCTCGACGGCGTACTCCATCGGCAGCTGCTTCACGAGCGGGTCGAGGAAGCCGTTGACGATCATGGCCGACGCCTCGGCCTCGCCGAGCCCACGGCTCTGCAGGTAGAACAGCTGCTCGTCGCCGATCTTCGAGACGCGGGCCTCGTGCTCCATGGCGACGTCGTCGCTCAGGACCTCCATGGTCGGCCAGGTGTTCGAGGTCGAGCGCGGGTCGACGATGAGCGCGTCGCAGACCACGCGCGACCGGATGCCTTGGAGCCCTTCGCCGACCTTGACCATGCCGCGGTAGCTCGCGACGCCGCCGTCCTTCGAGATCGACTTGGAGGTGACCGTGGAGCTCGTGTTGGACGCCGCGTGGATGATCTTGGCGCCGGTGTCCTGCTCCTGGCCCTTGCCCGCGAAGGCGATCGAGAGCACCTCGCCGTGCGCGCCCTCGCCCATCAGGAAGACCGCGGGATACTTCATCGTGCGTTTCGAGCCGATGTTGCCGTCGACCCACTCCATCGTCGCGCCCGCGTAGGCCACGGCGCGCTTGGTGACCAGGTTGTAGACGTCGCTCGACCAGTTCTGGATGGTCGAGTAGCGCACCCGCGAGCCGGGCAAGGCGATGATCTCGACCACCGCGCTGTGGAGCGAATCGGTGGCGTAGACCGGCGCCGTGCAGCCTTCGATGTAGTGCACGAACGAGCCTTCGTCGGCGATGATCAGGGTCCGCTCGAACTGGCCGAAGCGCTCCGAGTTGATGCGGAAGTAGGCCTGCAGGGGAATGTCCACCTTCACGCCATTGGGCACGTAGACGAAGGAGCCGCCCGACCACACCGCGGTGTTGAGCGCCGCGAATTTGTTGTCGTTGTGGGGAATCACGGTGCCGAAGTACTTCCGCACCAGGTCGGGATGCTCCTTCACCGCGACTTCCGGCGAGCAGAAGATGACGCCCTTCCGCTCGAGGTCCGCGCGGATCGAGTGGTAGACGATCTCGCTGTCGTACTGCGCGCCGACGCCCGCGAGGAATTTGCGCTCGGCCTCGGGCACGCCGATGCGGCGGTAGGTCTCGCGGATCTCCTCGGGCAGCTCGTCCCAGCTTCCCTTCGGCCGGTCCTGCGGGCGGGCGTAGTAGACGATCTCGTCGAAATCGATGTCCGAGAGGTCCGCGCCCCAGGCCGGCATGGGCTTCTTGCCGAACGCGGCGAGCGCGCGGAGGCGGATGGCCAGCATCCAGTCCGGCTCCTCTTTGAGCGCGCTGATGGCTCTCACGACCTCCTCGTCGAGGCCCTTGCGCGTGCGGAACACGGATTTGTCGGGATAGGAGAAGCCGAAGCGGTACTCGCCGATG
>JAKLEE010000355.1 GCA_022703215.1 Spirochaetota bacterium
ACCGTGCCTTTATAGGCGCGGTGCTCGTCATAGGACAGCTCGTCAGCCCCGGGGTCGAAGCCGGGGCGCAGCCGCCACGTCGTGCCGTCGTTCAGGTCCAGCGTGCCGTAGGTAAGGGTCGTCCGCGCCATCGCCTATCGCCTCCGCGCCCGCCGCTTGGTGGTCGTCCGGCTCTGCCGCGAGAGCGCCGGGGCGAGCAGGCGCGCGACCGTCTCGGCGCTGCCTACCAGCGCCGTCCCTCCCGGCGGGTGGATGTGGTAGTGCTCCTCGATGACTGTGGGCCTGTCTGCGGCGTTTTGCGCCCCGTAGAGGGGCGAGACCCCGTAGAGGCCCCCGGCGCCGCTCAGGGCGAGCTGTCCGGAGAGTGAGGAGACGGCGGCCGAGACGCGGGGCAGGCTGTCGGCGATGCCCTTCTCGATGCCGAGGCCGAGGAAGTAGCCGACGTCGATACCGGCCTTCGAGGGCGAGAACGGCCACAGCTTGCCAAGCCCCGACTTGACGGTCTCGTAGATGCCCGAGGCCCAGCCGAACACCTTGTCGTGCAGCCAATCGGCCATCGAGGAGATGCCGTCCCAGAGGCCGGTCACGACCTTGCTCCCGGCACCGTAGAGGAGTGAGCCCAGGTCGCCGACCGCCTTCTTTATCTTCCCGGGCAGCTCGGCCACGTAGTCGCGTACCCGAGCGACACCGGCACGCACCGCCGCCTTCATCGCCTCCCACGCCGTCGAGAGCGCCGAGCGGAGGTGTCCCCACGCCGCGCCCCAGTCGCCGCGGATAGCGGCCATGACGGCACGGATGAGGTCCGCCACGACCTTGAGCGCCGTCCCGATGACCGCCTTTATCGTGTCCCAGTTTTCGCGGATAGGGGCGACCATCTGCAGGAACACGTCCACGAGGGCCAGCGCCGTCGCGCCAAGCTCGCCGAAGAACTCCTGCACGTCCTCGTTCTCGGTCAGGCGCACGAGCGCGTCGGCCAGCCAGCCCACGGCGTTGAAGAGTCCCGTCGCTATCGGCTCCAGCGCCACCAGCGCCTTGTTCTTGAGCCGCGTCAGAGACTCCCGCCAGTCGTCGGTATCCTTGGCCGCGCCGCGGACGGTATCCTCGCCCTCGGTTATCGCGGCGAACATGTCGTCAATCGCGAACTTGCCGCCCGCGATAGCGTCCGCGAGGTCCGGGCCGGAGCGAGCGCCGAACAGCTCGATAGCGAGCGCCGTCGCCTCCGTCCCCGGTCCCATCTTCTCGATAGAGTCCACGACCCGGCGGAAGGTCTCCGGCACCGCCTCGCCGTCCTTGGCCAGCTTGCCGATGCCCTGTCGCAAGCCGCCGAAGACCGTCTGCGTGTTCACGCCTGCCTTGTCGAACTGGCTGAGCAGGGCCAGCGAGTCCTCGAACCCGAAACCGAGGTTCCTAAGCGGAGCGCCGAACTTCACGACGGAAGACGTGAGGTCATCGAACCCGATGCCGGACGCCTGCGCGGCGCGGAACATGGCGTCGAGCGAGCCCGCCTGCTGGTCGGCCGATATCTGCCAGTCCCCGAAGACGCGCGTGACGTGATTGATGTTGGTCGCGAGGTCCGTCCCCGTGATACGCGAGAGGTCGAGGAACTGCGCCGCGAGGTCTTGGAGCGGCTTACCCGTCAGGCCGAGGCGCGTGTTCAGGTCGGCGATAGCCGTACCTGCGGAGGCCATGTCGGTCGGAACCTCCGCGAACACCGCCTTGAAATCGCCCTTCAGCCCGTCCAGCGCGTCCCCGGTCGCACCGGTCCCGACGCGGATGGTGTCGAACGCCTCGTCAAACGACTCACCAACATCGAACAGCGCCTTGGTCCCTACGGCGAGCCCGGCCGCGATAGCCGCCCCTCCCGCGACTGCGAGGGTAGACAGTCCGCCGAACTTCCCCATCACGCCAGCGAGTCCGCTCTGGAGCGGCGCGGCGTTCAGGCCGAGGTCGGCGGTCAGCTCGGCGACGGTCAGGCCCATTACGTCTCACCTACTTTGCGGAAGCGGGCGAAGAACGCGGGCGCGTCCCTCGCGGTCAGCGGGCGCGGCTTGCCGCCCTGCGACGCCAGCAGGCGGTAGAGGGCGGAGGGCGAGAGCCCGGCCAGCAGGGTCGTGAAGCGCCGCCAGCTCATCGCGTCGAGCGCCCCCGGGAGGTCGATTTGGTACTCACGCCGGAAGTCGGCTTCGACCGCTTGCCAGTGCTCGATGACGGCGAACGCCCCGGAGCGGGGCGCGGAGCTTCCCCCGGCTC
>JAKLEE010000356.1 GCA_022703215.1 Spirochaetota bacterium
GAGTCGACGCCGACGGAGCACCGGGTAGCGCTCGCCGGTTGGGGTGTCGAGAGTGATGGGCATGATGGGTGTTGCTCCTTGGTGATGGTGATGGGTTCCGCTTAGGCGGCTGTGGTGGCGCTGGCGTCGACGTGGACGGCGACGGCAGCGAGAACGGGTGAGGTGGTGACCGCGGCGGCGACGCTGCGGGGCTTGGGCTGCCCGAGCGCCTCGGCGGTGGCCTTGAGTGCGACGAGGGCCGCGCCGCGGGTGGCGAAGCGGCCGACGAGGGCGGCCTCGATGTCGCCGACGGCGACGATCGACGGCTCGCCGGTGCCATAGTTGATGCCGAGCTGCCCGGCCTCGATGCCCGCGACGATCGCGACGAGGACCTCGACCTCCCACGCCGTGAGGCGCTCGGGGGAGTGGCCGTGCGGTGACGACGCGGCGACCAGTGCAGCCACCACGGCGTCGTCTTCGATGTAGCCCGCTAGGGCTTCGTCGATGACGAGGCGTCGCTGGGTGAGGTCACCCTCGGCCGGGACGAGCAGCTCCTCGACGATGGCGAGCTGCTCGTCGGTGGCTCGGCCGCTGAGCAGGTTCGGGACGCCTTCGGCCAGGGCCGCGGCCTCGACCTCGGCGAGTAGGTCGCCCGGGAGCACCTTGAGGCGCTCGACGACGGCCGTCACCTCGCCGTGTGCCGCTGGCGGCAACGGCTCCGGAGCGGAGCGCGGTGGCAGTGGCTCGGCCGGGGGCGGTGCGGGCACCTCAGCGCGGGGCTCCGGCTCGGGGAAGGTCAGCCGGAACTCGCGCTCGACGGCCGAGATCACCTCGGAGATGGCCGCCAGGTCGTCGTCGGTGTGGTCACCGGAGGCCTTGAGGGTCGCCATGCCGGTCGGCCAGTTGCGAGCGAGGCAGCGCTTCGCGTCGACCGGCATGTCATCGATGCGGCCCTGGAGCCACGCTCGGCGCGCCTGGCGCAGCTCCTCGGTCGCCGGCTCTTCGCCTGTCGTCGGCTCGTCGACGACCGCGGCGGCAGCCGGCGCAAGCGCCGCGGCGGGAAGAAGGGTGGCGAGGTCGCGGCGCTTGCGCCACGAGCGCACGCGCATGGCGATCTCGACGGCTTCCCAGCCGGCGGCGATGTCGACGAGGTAGAGGTCGCAGCGGGCTTGCCCGGCGGGGAGGTGCATGACGAGCGCCTCGCTGCGGTCGACCTCGGGCATCGCCCGGTACTGGCCGGTTGCGACGTCGAAGATCTGCTCGGCGTGCGCGTAGAGCGCTAGCTGAATGGCGATCTCGCCCCAGCCGTAGCTGAGGTCCTTGCCGGTCTTCAGATCCGCGATGAGGCGGCGACCGTCGGGCATCGTGACGAGGCGATCCATCGTGCCGGCCACCTCGATCGAGTGCAGCGCGAGCACGGTCTCGATGTAGGCGGGGTCGACGGCCACGTCGGCGGCTTGGAGTGCCGCGGTGTAGGCGGCCACGTCAGCGTCCCAGGGGGCGGGGATGGTGACGGGGCGCCCGGCATCGACGGCCTCGGTGAAGGCGTGCAGCGCGGTGCCGATGTTGGCGCCCGACGATGCCGCCGCGGCCTCCTTGGCCTGCTCGCAGATCTGGTCGAGGCTCTTGGCGTCGCCGGCGGCGGATGCGACTCGGGCGAAGAGGTCGGGGCGCTGGGTGAGACCTTGGGCGGTCGTGCGGACCTGCCAGCGGGTCAGGCCGTAGGTGTCGCTGAGCGTCTTCGCGATCGTCGTCGCCCTGGTGTAGCCCTTGTCTTTGCCGGCGGGCTGAGGCAGGAGGTAGCGGCCGTAGCGGTCCCGGGACGGCTCGGGCCGTGCAGCGGTGGGTGGTGCGATGGTCATTGGTGCTCCTTGGTGATGGCGCTCGCGCACAGGCCGCGGATGACGCTCATGCGACGCTGCTTTGGTGCCGGGTGCGGACCGCGGCGTCCGCGGCGACGGGGGGCGTGGCGGTGGATTCGCCGTGCTCGGGGAAGAACACGGTGGCGTAGCAGCGCTCGCAGAGGCCGCGTTCGACGTCGTGGCGGAGCCGGGACTTCATGGGGCAACCTGCTGTGCGGCGAGGTAGGCGACGGCGCAGCTGCGGGAGCAGAAGTCCCAGTCGGTGTGCTCGGCGGTGCGCTCGACGCGAAACATCGAGGCGTCGAGCGAGATGGGCTGGCCGCATTGGCGGCATGGCCGCCTCACGACTCGGCCTCCGCTGCGACGGCGGCGTAGTGCTCGGCGCAGAGGGCTACGCCGCG
>JAKLEE010000357.1 GCA_022703215.1 Spirochaetota bacterium
GCTGAAAGTCCGACACGCTTCCGTGCCACGATCGACTTCGTTCCGAATACGTACACCCGACCCCTCGGGGGACGCACTCCGGGCACCTCCTTCCATGAGAAGGCAGTCCCCGTCCAGGCCGTTCACGGCATGGCTACGCCAGGTCTCCTCCTCTCGGTGGAGCCACCCCTAACTTATTGTCCTGCTGCTGTCTGACGGCAGTCCCTGTCTCGCGCCATGCTTCCATCCGCACTCTGAGAGGCTTCATTCCAAGCCAGGTGCATGTTGATGTCCGGTCCCGACCGGGTGCTGCCATCTGTGCCTCTACCTTGCCGGCAGGCAGGTAGCAGGAGGTGCCGCAGTCACCTGGACGGGGCGGTAGCGCCAGGAACCACCGCCGCAACTTCAGGTCTCTGCTGATTCGGCGACCATCAAGCCGTGGAACGGTTCATAGTCCTGACCCGATCTCAACAAGCTGAGCATCACCACCGCCAACCGTCGCGCGACGGCGACCGCTGCCCTCTTCTTGGCGCTCTTGCCACCCCGAGCCGAGATCCGTTCCCCGGCGCGGCGCAACGCGCAGTCGTGACCGAACCGGCCCAGGATGCGATGAGCGCAGCCGACGAGCAGGCGCCGCATCGCCGGGCTTCCGGTCTTGCTGATCCGCAGCTGGGGATCGCATTCGCCCGTCTGGCTGCGCCGGGGCACCAGCCCCAGGTAGGCGCCGACCGCGCGGCAGGAGCGGAAGCGACTCGGGTCGCCGATCGCGAGCACGAAGGCCAACGACGTCACTGGTCCCACGCCGGGGATCTGCTGCAGGTGCTGAGCTTCGGGATACTGCTGCTGGATGAGCTGCTCCATCTGCACCTCCAATGCCACGATCCCGGCGTTGATCGTTTCCAGGGTGCTGAACAACGGCGCCAGCGCCGGTTGCAGCGCCTCTGGCACCACCGGCCAGAGCCGCGGGAAGCTCGCCGTGGAGCACGGGGGCAACTGCTGGCCGAAGGCCTTGACGACCCCGCGAACATGGTTGGTCAGCTGGACCCGACTGCGCACCAGCACATCACGGGTCCGCAGCACTGCCCGCGCCGCTTGATCAGCTTGCGCAACGTGGGAGATCGCGCACAGCAGCTGCGGATCGAACCGCGCCACCCGGGCGAGCAACTCGGCGTCGTTCTGATCGCTCTTGCGCTCGTTCTGGAAGATGAACCGCAGCTTGCGGGCGTTGGCGACGTGAACCTCATGGCCACACGAGGCCACGAGTCGGCTCAACCAGGGCGAGTGGGTCCCGACCTCCATAGCGACGCGCATCGGGTCGCGGGCACCAAAGAACCGCTTCATGGCTTCGGGGGTGGTGCGCACCCGGCTCTGTTCGAGGACCTGTCCATCATGGTCGATCACCACCATCTGGCTGGCCCGGTCTGCGATGTCCACACCGCAGAAAACTGTGGTATCTTCACTCATGGCCGACCTCCTCGCTCATGCACCTCGAGAGTGCGTTGAGGACCGCTGGGTCCGTTACCGACGGAAAGCTAGGGTAGCTCTCCGCGGCCCAGAGGGGGTCGGCCTTCTCATACCATCTGTGCCCGGAACGCTTGACCTTCGGGCCCCTCCGCCATCCTGGCTCCGGGGCCCTTCGGACACCCCGGCCGCACCAGGTCGAACATGTCCGGGTCAGCCTTCAGCGTGCCGTCAATGAGGGGATCATGATGAGGCCACGATCGGTGATGTTGCTCGGGGCGCTCTTGATGTGCGGGTTTACCGTGCTGGGGGGGTGCCGCGGTCCCGCGGCGAACGGCGATCCGGTCGCGCCGTCGGGGGCGCCGCTGATGATCTCCGACGGGTCGGCGAAGGGCTGGCGCGCGCAGCCGGCCGACGGCGTGACGATGGCGCTGGCGGACGACGGCGGGGCGCTGCGGCTGGATTTCGGGTTCACCGGCGGCGGGTACGCCATCGCGCGGCGCGAGGTCGACCTCGCGCTGCCGCAGAACTACGCCTTCTCGTTCCGCCTGCGCGGCGAGTGCCCGGTCAACACGCTGGAGTTCAAGCTGGTGGACGAGACCGGCGAGAACGTCTGGTGGCGCGTCGAGCGCGCGATCGAGTTCCCGGCGCAGTGGCGGACCGTCACGATCAAGAAGCGCCAGCTCGAGTTCGCCTGGGGGCCCGGCGGCGACCTGTACAGCCTGGAAATGAGCTTTTACGGCGACGGGTGCGTCAACGTCTATGGTCCGGACGGCAAGCTCAAGAAAGAGAACCTGATC
>JAKLEE010000358.1 GCA_022703215.1 Spirochaetota bacterium
CCTTCGCGTTCGGCAACTTCAAGCTCTCCGGCCTCGGCCTCGCGGCCATCGCCGGCATCGTCCTCAACCTGATCCTCAGGCCGAAGGACCTCACCTCGGCCGAGGGCTGAGGCTGAACGTGACCGAGGTTCGCGGGTCGTCCCGCGGATCGTCCGGCCGGCGCGGCGCCTCAGGGCCGCGCCGGCTTTCGCTTCCTCCGGAAGGCGGGACTGGCGCGCGCCCCGTCGCACTCCTCGGTCCACTGGTGCCCGGCGCGCCCTGGGCCGCGCCCGTGGTCGGCGCGTTTCCGCGGGCCGTCTCGCTCCTGCATCCGGACGGCGCGCTGGTATCGATCGTGGCGGACGGCCGGTCGATGGAATCCAGGGCGGTCGCAGTCGGAGCGCAAGCGTTCGGCGAGCTCTCGGCCGCGCTCCGCCGCGGGACTGAGGGTTTACGAATCGGGCTGACGGGAACGGGACTCGAGCTCGTAGGACCGTCCGCTCGGCCCGAGGCGGCCTGGGCGCTCGATTTCACCCTATGGGACGCTTCTACGCGCCTTGAAGCCTCCGCGAGGCGCCTCGTCGGGAACGACGGCGCGGCGTTCGAACGGACGCTCGACGAGTTTGAACGAGCCTTTGTCGCTCGTGTCCCCCGCGAGGGCATCCACGGCGGCGGGCCTTTCGCGACCCGCTTCGCGGCGCTCGCGCTCGAGGCGGACTTCCCGCGCAACCTCGCGGGCTTCGGTCCCGGCACCACCCCGGCCGGGGACGATTTTCTCGCCGGATGGCAGTTCGCCGCGAGACTTTCCGGCCGCGAGGGCGTTACCATCGGGGAAGCGGAACTCGGCCGAACGACGGCCGCGGGCCGCGCCTTGCTCCTCGGCGCGCGGGAAGCTTGCTTCCCCGCGTACCTTATCGGGTTCGCGGAGGCGTTTTCCGCGGCCGTCACGGAGCCCCCCGGGTCCGCGACGCCCGCGCGAGACGCTTCGACGGGCTCCGCCGCGCTCGACGCGGCCATGGACGAGGCGTTCCGCCACGGGGCAAGCTCCGGTGCGGACGCCCTGCTCGGCTTCCTCCGCCGCTTCGGGCGGGCCGGGCGCGTCCGGCATCGAAAAGAGAACCAAGTACGATCGCGAAGGCGGTACGGATGAAACGGATACTGGTACGGAAGGACGCCTATTACGACTCGGTGTTCCTCATGCTCGCCACGCGCGAGCTCGAGGGCTCGGATGGCGTCGGCGGCGCGGTGGTGGCCATGGGCACCCCGATGAACCTGGAGCTGCTGGCCGATCTCGGCTATGCCTCCGCGGAGGGCGGCGGGGCGCTGGCGGCGGCGGGACCCGGCGACCTCGTCGTGGCCGTCGACTGCGCCGGCGCGGATGCGGCCGAAAAAGCGGTCGCGCTCGCGATCGACCTCGTGACGAAGAAGAAGGGACCGGCGGCGCAGACCGGGCAGGCCTATCCGCGCGCGGCCTCGTCGGCGGGCGCCCTGAAGCTCCTGCCCGATGCGAACCTGGCCATCATTTCGGTGCCGGGCGCTTACGCGGCCCGCGAGGCGCGCCTCGCCCTCGAGCGCGGCCTCCACGTCATGATCTTCTCCGACAACGTCAGCCTCGAGGACGAGATCGAGCTCAAGAAGCTCGCGGTGTCGAAGGGGCTCCTCCTCATGGGGCCCGACTGCGGCACGGCCATCCTGGGCGGCAAGCCGCTCTGCTTCGCCAACGTGGTCACCCGCGGCCCGGTCGGCATCGTGGCGGCTTCCGGGACGGGCCTGCAGGAAGTGTCCTGCCTCGTCGACCGCGCCGGGATCGGCGTCTCGCAGGCCATCGGCTGCGGCGGACGCGACCTCAAGAACGAGAAGGTCGGCGGCATGACGAGCCTGTTCGCCATCGAGGGGCTCGAAAGCGATCCGGAGACGAAGGTGCTGCTCGTCGTGTCGAAGCCGCCCGCGCCCGGCACGGCCGCGAAGGTGGTCGCCGCACTCGCGAAGGGCGGGAAGCCCGCGGTCGTGCATTTCCTCGGCCTGAAGGCCAGGCCCGCGGACGCGGACCCCGTCTACCACGCCGCGAGCCTCGAAGAGGCCGCCGCCCTCGCCGCGGCCTTCGCGAAATCGGGCGCCGACGCCGCGGCGCGCATGGCGGCCGCCGCCGCGACCCGCGTGCGGCTGGACGCCGAGGCCGCCCAGGGCCTCGGGGAACTGGCGGCCCGCGAGGCAGCGCGCCTCGCGCCCGGACAGCAATTCCTCCGCGGCCTCTAC
>JAKLEE010000359.1 GCA_022703215.1 Spirochaetota bacterium
ACTCCGTCGGCGAGGAGATCGCCAACGCGGTCACGCACGGCATCGGCGCGGCTTTGGCCATAGCGGCCCTGGTCGTCATGGTCGTGCAGGCCGCCGGGCGCGGCGACGCGCGCCACGTGGTCGGCTACGCCGTCTTCGGCTCGACCCTGTTCCTGTCGTACATCACGTCCACCATCTACCACGCGCTGGCCGCGCCGCGCGCCAAGCGCGTCTTCGAGGTCCTGGACCACTCGGCCATTTTCGTGCTGATAGCAGGAACCTACACGGCCTTTACGCTGACCCTGCTGCCGGGCGCGCTCGGCTGGACCATCTTCGGCCTGGTCTGGGGCATCGCGGTGGCGGGCGTCACGTTCAAGGCGGTCTTCTTCGATCGGGCGAGGCTGCTCTCGGTGCTGGCCTACGTGGGCATGGGCTGGATCATCGTCTTCGCCTTCGGGCCGCTCAAGGCCGCCGCCCCGAAGCTGGCGGTCGACCTGCTGATCGCGGGCGGCGTCACCTACACCGTCGGCGCCGTCATCTACGCGATCGGCAAGAAGGTGCCCTACCTGCATTCCGTCTGGCACCTCTTCGTGCTCGGCGGCGCGGCCTGCCACGTCTTCTCCGCCCTGGCGGCGCTCCCGCCGGCGTAAGCTCCCGACCCGAGGGCGGGGCCTTTGGGGATGGGAGGGCCCGGGAGGGAAACCCCTTTCAGCGAAAGGGGTTTCCCTCTTGGTCATTCCTCCACGTAAATGCGCGGCACGCGCGAGGCGATCATGCAGGTGGCCTCGTAGGGGATGGTGCCCATGAGGGCGCAGAGCTCCTCGAGGGGCACCCGGTCGCCGTTCTTCTCGCCGAAGAGCAGCACCTCGTCGCCGTTGTACGCCTCGCCGTCGGGGCCGAGGTCCAGCAGGAATTGGTCCATGCAGACGCGGCCCGCGACGGGGTAGGAGCGGCCGCGGACGATGGCGCGGCCGCGGTTCGAGAGCAGGCGCGAATATCCGTCGCCGTAGCCCGCGGGCACCGTGGCGACGCGCGAGTCGCGTTCCAGGCGCCAGGTCGAGCCGTAGCCCAGGGCGGCCCCGGCGCGCGCCACCTTGAAATAGGATATCCGCGACATGAGGCGCATGACCGGCTCGAGCCCGACGGGTTTTTCCGGTACGGGCTCGTAGCCGTAGAGCATGAGGCCCGGCCTGACCAGGTCGAGGCGGGCTTCGGGCAAGGCGACCAGGGCGGCCGAGTTGGCGGCGTGGAGCAGGGGCGGGCGGGCGCCGCGCGATTCCAGCAGGCGTATGACCTCGTGGAAGCGCCCGAGCTGGACCTTGGCGAAATCGAGGTCGTCGTCGGCGGTGGCGAAGTGGGTGAAGGCGCCCGCGAGAACGAGGCCGCCCATGCCGAGCACGGCGTCGACGAAGGGCGCCGCGGAGTACCAGTGCACGCCGATGCGCTCCATGCCCGTATCGAACTTGAGGTGCACGCGCGCCGTGGCGCCCATGGCGAGGGCGGCGTCGGAAAAGGCGCGGGCTTTCTCGATGGAGGGCACGGTGGCCTCGAGGCCGAGCTCGATGAAGCGCGGGATCTGCGGCGTGGCGGCGGGTCCGAGCACCAGGATGGGAGCGTCGATTCCGGCGCGGCGGAGGAAGTCGCCCTCCTCGAGGAAGGCGACGCCGAGCGAGTCGGCGCCGGCGGCGAGGAACTCGCGCGCCACGCGCTCCAGGCCGTGGCCGTAGGCGTTGGCCTTGACCACCGCCATGACCTTGACGCCCGCGCCCGCCAGCGCCTTCGCGCGCGCGAAGTTGCGCCTCAGCGCCCCGAGGCGGATCTCCGCCCGGGTCGGCCGTTCGTCGTCGAGGGGATAGATGGTGTCCACGGAAGCGACTGTAGCCGCCCGGGGGCTCCGGGCTCAAGGGGAAACGGCGTCACGAAGCTTCGCTTCCGCCGCTCCGCCCGAGTCCGGCCGAGTCCGGCCGGAGCGCTACGCGAGCAGCGTCGCGAGCTCGGCGAAGGCCGCTTCGCGGTCCGTTTTTTCGAGCGCGATGACGCGCTCCGCCCCGAGGAGCACCGCGAGCTCGGCCGCCAGTTCGGTCCGTACGGCGACGACGACGAGGGGACGCGCGGGGCCGGTCCCGCCGGGGTTCGACCCCGGGTCGTATCGTCTCGCGGACGAATAGAGGTCTGTCCCCGGCCGCGACGCCCGCTCGAGCGCGCGGAGCGCGGGGGCCAGGCCCGAACCGGCGCGCAATTCGAGCGGGCC
>JAKLEE010000036.1 GCA_022703215.1 Spirochaetota bacterium
TCGCGACAGCGCTCGGGCGCTCGGCCGAGACCGCGGAAGCCCGGACAGTCCTCGCGCTCGCCGCTTATGCGGAGGCCCAATACCGCGAAGCCGCCTACCCGGGCGACCTGCGGCTCTCCCTCGATCCCGGCCTCAAGCGGAGCGCGGACGAGTTCACCGGCGAGGCGAAAAGCTCCTCCCTCGCACTCGACCTCTCCATATCGACGCCCCTCGGCCTCACCGAAGCGGCTGCCGCCCGGGCCGACGCCGCGCGCATCCAGGCGGACTGGGCAGCGGCGAACCTCGAATGGCAGCTCGCCGCGCTCCGGCTCAAGGCCTACGCGCTGTACGCCGACGCCTGGGATGCGCAGGGGGAAGCGGCCCTGCTGCTCCGCGAGCTGGACGCGGCCGAGCGGGAATTCGCCTCCGCCAAGGCGCGCTTCGAGGCCGGCGGCCTCGCCTACTCGGAATACCGCAAAATCGAGGAAGCCCTGCTCGGCGCCAGCGACGACCAGCTCCACGCGTCCATGCTGGCGCGGGTCAGCCGCCTCGAGCTCTTCGGCTGGCTCGGCCTCGCCGACGATGGCGAAGCGCTGGTCATGCCGGACGCGGTGCCCGGCACCCTGCCGCGGGCGGCCGACCTTGCGGCCAACGCCCTGGCCCGCGATCCGGAAACCAGGAGGTCGCTGGCCGAGCTCGATCTGCTCGAACGCGGCCTCAAGGCGGCCGGCACCTTCGATCCGACCTTCGGCGCGCGCGTTTCAGGCTCCAAGGACGGGCTTACCGCCTCCCTGGCCTGGTCCTCCGATACGACGCGCCTGTCGGCGGGAGGGGGCGTTACCCTGCCCCTGGAGGGCACCAGCCTCGCGCCAAGCCCCTGGACCCTGAGCGCGTCCGCCTCGATCGCGCTCGATTCTGGCGGCGCGGAGCGCCGGAGCGCTGAAACCCTCGAGCTCGAAATCCTCGCCGCCCGATCGCGCGTCGAAGCCCAGCTCGCCTCGTATGGAGTCGAGGTACGACTGGCCTACCAGGCTTGGGTGCGCGCTTCCGACGCGGCCGACCAGGCGCTGCGGGCCGAGAGCATCGCCCGCTCGGCGCTCGAGACCATGAAGGCGCGCGCGGCGACCGGCGGCGCCACCGAAACCGAACTCCTGCGCGCCACCATCGACGCCGACCGGGCCGCCCACGAGGCGCGCTACCGCGCCGTCGAAGCCGAGCGCGCGAGGCTCGCCGCGGCCATCGCCGCGCGCCATTCCGTCGAAAACAACGAGGTACAGCCATGAGCGAACGCGCCGACAAGGCCAAGAATTCGAAGAAAAGGAATGCTCTCATCATCGTCGGGGTCGCTGCCATCGCCCTCCTGGGCTTCGGGGCCTGGCTCCTGCTCCGCGGCGGCTCCGGAACCGAAACGGCCGACGCCTCCGGCCCCCTCACGGTCGAAGCCGCGAACGGCACGGTCGGCGTCTCGGTCCAGGCCGTCTCGGTCGCCGAGCCCTTCCAGTCCGTCACCCTGCGCAACCGCGCCGCGGGCTTCCTCCAGTGGACCGCCGCGGAAGGCGCCGCCGTGGCATCAGGCGATCCGGTCGTCATCATGGACGACGCTGAGCTCCGCCGGACCCTCGCCCGCGACGAACTGAGCCTCGACCAGGCGCGGGTCAACCTCGAGAAGGCCGTCGCCGCGGAATCTCGCGCGCGGACCGAGCTCGAATCGAAACGCGTCCTGTTCTCCGCGAAGGCCGCCACCCAGGAGCAGCTGGACGCCGCCGCGGAAGCGCTGTCCTCCGCAGAGTTCGCCCGGCGCGCCGCGGCCCTTTCGCTGGAGCAGGCCTCGCTCGCGGTCGAGCAGTCCCGCGCCGGGCTCCGCGACGCCACGCTCCGCGCCCCCTTCGCGGGGCTCGTCACCAGGGCGGCCTTCCAGGCGGGCGACTTCGTGCCGGCCAATTCGCAGATCGCTTCGGTGGTGGATTCCTCGCGCATACTCTTCCGGGCCGAGGTCGACGAATACGACATCGGCAAGGTCCGCGAGGGTCTCGTCGCCACGGTCACGGTGCCGGCCCTCGACGAGCGCGCCTTCCGCGCCCGGGTCGAGTTCATGAGCCCCCAGGCCGAGGTGCTCAACTCGATCGCCGTTTTCCGGGTCGGCGTGGCGGTCGACAACGCCGGGTTCGAGCTCCGGCCCGGCATGGGCGCCGACGTCGTCATCCAGGTCAGCTCGGAGAAGGGCATCGTCATCCCGCTCAAGGCCGTCACCACGGTCAGGGAGCGCTCCTACGTCGACATCGTCGGGGAGTCCGGCGAGGCGGAGACGGTGCGGGTCGAGCTCGGCACGAACGACGGCCGCAACACGGTCGTCACCGAAGGGCTCGAGGCGGGTACCCTCGTGATCCTGCCGGGCGCCGCGCCGATCCCGGCCGCCGCCGAAAAATCCGCGGCCGGCACCTCCATCATCCCGATCAGCGTGCCCGGCACGGGAGGCCGTTGATGGAAGCCGGAGGAATCCCCGTCATGCGCCTCAAGGACATCAAGCGCCACTACGTCATGGGGCCGACCACCGTGCGCGCCCTCGACGGAGTGTCGATGGACGTGGACAAAGGCGAATTCGTCTCGATCATCGGCCCGAGCGGTTCCGGCAAGTCGTCCCTCATGAACATCATCGGCTGCCTGGACACGCCGACCGACGGCACCTACCGCATCAACGGCGAAAGCGTGGAAGGGCTCTCGCGGAACCGGCTGGCGGACATCCGCAACCGCGAGATCGGCTTCATCTTCCAGAGCTTCAACCTGCTGCCGCGCCTCGACGCGCTCGCGAACGTCGAGCTGCCCCTGATCTACGCGGGACTGGCCAAGCGCGAACGCCGCGAGAAGGCCGCCGACCTGCTCGAGAAGGTGGGCCTCGGCGGCCGCGGGCACCACCTGCCGGCCGAGCTCTCCGGGGGCCAGCGCCAGCGCGTGGCCATAGCGCGCGCCTTGGCGGGCAACCCGTCCGTGCTGCTGGCCGACGAGCCCACGGGCGCCCTCGACCAGAAGACCGGCGCGGAGATCCTGGCGATGTTCGCGGAGCTGCACGCGGAAGGCGCCACCATCATCCTGGTGACCCACGATCCGGGGATAGCCCGCAGCGCGGACCGCGTGGTGCGCATCCTGGACGGGCTCGTGGTGGCGGACGGCCCCGCCGGGGAGGCGGCATGAAGACCCGCGTCTTCGGCGAGAGCGTCGGCATGGCGCTCCGGAGCATACGGGGCAGCGCGGCGCGCTCCTTCCTGACCACGCTCGGCGTCCTCATCGGGGCGGCCTCGCTGATCGCGCTGACCGCGCTCGGAAACGGCGCCTCGCTCGCCGTCGAGGAGAGCCTCAAGAGCCTCGGCTCCAACCTGCTCATCGTCTATTCCGGCCAGCCCCGGGGCACGGCGCTCGTCAGGCGGAACACGTCCAACATCGTGCCGACCCTGACGGCGGAAGACCTCGAGGCCATCGCGGCGCTCGACCTGGTGGCGGTCACCTCGCCCGAGTCGTCGGCCAGCGCGCAGGCGAAGTTCGAGAACCGCAATTCGTCGGTCACCGTGGTCGGCACCGACTCCAAGTACCCCGCAGTCCGCAACCACTATCCGGCGGCGGGCGAGTTCTTCGGCGAGGCCGAGGTCGACTCGCGCCGCATGGTGGCGGCGCTCGGCAGCAAGGCCGCCGTCGACCTCCTCGGAACCGAGGTCGACCCGATCGGGGCGAAGATCCGCCTGAACGGCCTGCCCTTTACGGTCGTGGCCGTCATGGAATCCAAGGGGAACGACATGACCGACGCCCAGGTCTGGGTGCCGATCAGCTCCTTCCTCCGGAGCGTCTCGGGGGGAACGAAGTACGCCGCCCTCAACGTGCAGGCCGTCGACATGGGCCTGATGCGCGAAGCCCAGGCCGCCATCGAGGCCGAGCTCCTCCGCCTGCACAAGCTGCCGTCGATGGACGCGGCCGACTTCTACGTGGCCAACCAGCTCGACGTGCTCGGCGCCGCCCAGGGCACGGCGGGCACCTTCACCCTGCTGCTCGGCGGCATCGCGGCCATCAGCCTCGTGGTGGGCGGCATCGGCATCATGAACATCATGCTGGTGTCCGTCACCGAGCGCACCCGCGAGATCGGCGTGCGCATGGCCCTCGGTGCAAAACCCGGGAACGTGCTGGTGCAGTTCCTGGTCGAGGCGGTCGTGCTCTCGGTATCGGGCGGACTCCTCGGCATAGCCGCGGGCGTCGCCGCGGCCTGGGCCTTCTCGCGCTTCGGCGGCATGGCGGCCTCGGTCAGCCCCGGCTCCATCGCCCTCGCCTTCCTCTTCTCGCTCGCCACCGGCCTCTTCTTCGGCGGCTACCCGGCCTTCCGGGCGTCGCGTCTCGATCCGATCGAAGCCCTGCGCTACGAATAGCGCGGAAACCAAGGAGCATCGCATGAACCGCAACCGCATCGCCCTCGCCCTCGCCCTCGTCCTCGCCGCCTCGTTCGTCCTCGCGCCCGCGGCCCTCGCCCAGACCACGCCCGACCCGGCCATCCAGAAGGCCCGCGAGGACACGGCCGTGGTCTTCGACCTGGGAAGGACCTTCGGCTACCTCATGACCATCGAGAAGGACTCCAAGGTTCCGGCCCTCTCCGCGACCCAGCTCAAGGACCTGTACGACATCATGGTCCAGATCCGCACGACCAAGCGGATCGAGCCCGCCCCCGCCAAGGCCTGGCTCGCCAAGATCGAGGACAAAATCCTCACCCCCGCGCAGCTCATGGCGGTCGACAAGCTGGCGGCCGCCGCGGCCGCCGCGCGCACGGGCACCCCCGGCGCCGGCACCGGCACGGGTCCCGGCGCGTCCGGAACGGGCGGGTCGAGCTCGCTGCAGAGCTATGTCGCGGGCGGGGAGTTCAACCCGATCACCGACGCCACGAAGACGATGGGTACCGATTTCAAAACCTTCTTCGACTACGCGGCGAAGAAGCTCGGCAAGTAAGGTTCCCGGGAGGCATGCCGGACTGCTTGAGGCATTTCCGCATCCCACCTGAGGCTCGGGTCCGGAGCCGGGGCCGGACCCGGGAAGGCCCGGTCCCCGCGCCTCAGGCGCCGCCGCCCGGCAAGGCCGAGGCGATGACGTCGCGCACCTTCTCTGGCAGGGCCTTGCGCTCGTCGGGCGAGAGCCCCGCGGTCGGAATGGCGGGATGCATGGTCACGCGGACGTCCGCGGGACATATCCGCCGCTTCTCCTCCCAGACGTGCCACGAGCCGTCGACCGTCACCGGCACGATGGGCACGCCGGCCTTGGTGGCCAGCTTGAAGCTGCCGTGCTTGAACTCGCCGATGCGGTCGCCGCGGCTCCGCGTACCCTCGGGGTAAACGAGCACGATGCCGCCGGCCTTGAGCCGCTCCACGCCCGCGTCGATGGCCTTCATGGCCTTCCGGGCGTTGCCGCGGTGGATGAAGACCCCGCCGAGCGCGATTATCCAGAGGTTGAGGATGGGCGTGAACAGGGCTTCCCGCTTGGCGACGAAGCCGGGCGCCCGCGGCAGGGTGGCCAGCACGATGGGCACCTCGAGGCTGCCCTGGTGGTTGCCGACCATGCAGACCCCGCCTTCGCGCGGCACGTTGTCCGCGCCTTCGACGGTGACGCGCGAGCCGGTGGCCCGCACGACGGAGCCCGCCCAGAGCCGCGCGCCCGCGTGGAGGGCGCGCGTGAAGGGCCGATGCAGCCCGAGCGCCATCAGCAACAGGTAGGGCACGACGATAGGGATCGTCAACGCGAGCGAAACCCAGAACCACAGGTAGAACAGTATGGTGCGGATCATGCCGGGCATTGTGGGCCATCCGCGCCGATTTTTCCAGCGCCGTCCCGTGTTTGCCCGTCAGCGGGATTGAACCACGGAGGCACGGAGAAGGACAAGGGACGAGATATTCAACCGGCGCACCGCCTCGCTCCGCGGATGGGAGGCTCGGTGCCACGAAGCTTCCAGGCGGCGCTTCGCGCCGTCGCGGGCGCCCTCTCCTTTCCCCCCGGACAAGAAAAAGGGCGGGAATCGCTTCCCGCCCTCGATCATCGATCTTGCCTTTGGCGAGTCGTACCGACAGCTACACCGCGTCCATGCCGGCCTTGACGGCGGCCAGGTTCGAAGGGATGAAGCGGTGCTTCGATTCCGGGAAGAAGCTCTTGAGCACGGGCTCGAGCTTGTCCATCTTGATGGCCCCGGTCACCTTGGCGAGCGCGCCCATCATGACCATGTTGGCGATCTTGACGTCGCCGATCTTCTCGGCCAGCTCGTTGCACGGCACCTTGATGACCTTGAGGTCCGTGCGCTTCGGCTCCACCTTGACGAGCGAGCTGTTGACGAGCAGGTAACCGCCCGACTTGACGATGTCCTCGCAGATCGGGAGCGAGTCCATGTTCATCACCACCGCGCTGTCCGGCGTGGTGACGAGGGGGCTCGCGATCTCGTCGGTGGAGACGATGACGCTGGCGCGCGCGACGCCGCCGCGCTTCTCGGCGCCGTAGAAGGGGAAGAAGGTGACCTGGAGGCCCTCCTTCATCCCGAGGTAGACCCAGAGCTGGCCGAGCGAGATGACGCCCTGGCCGCCAAATCCGGCGATGAAGGTCTTCTCGGTCATTTGGCGGCCTCCTCGAGGGTGTTCTTGACCTCGCCGAGCGCGTAGAAGGGAATCATGTTCTTCTCGAGCCACTCGACGCTCTCGCCGGCTCCCATGGACCAGTTGGTCGGGCAGGGCGAGAGGATTTCGACCATGGTGAAGCCCTCGCCGCGCATCTGCGCCTCGAAGGCCTTCTTGATGTACTGCTTGGTCTTGCGGATGTTGGCCGCGTTGTTGACCGAGCCGCGCGCCAGGTACTTGGTGCCGCCGAGCGTGGCGAGCATCTCGAGCACGCGGATGGGATAGCCCATGCCCGCCTCGACGGGGTCGCGGCCGTAGGGGGCCGTGGTGGCGTGCTGGCCTACCAGTGTGGTCGGGGCCATCTGGCCGCCGGTCATGCCGTAGATGGCATTGTTCACGAAGATCGTGGTGAACTTCTCGCCGCGGTTGGCCGCGTGGATGATCTCCGCCGTGCCGATGGCCGCGAGGTCGCCGTCGCCCTGGTAGCAGATGACCAGGTGGTCCGGCAGCACGCGCTTGATGCCCGTGGCGGCGGCCGGGGTCCGGCCGTGCGCGGGCTGGACGGAGTCGAAGTCGAAGTAGAGGTCGGCCCAGATGGAGCAGCCGACGGGGTTGGTGATGATCGAAGCGCCCTGGAGGCCGAGCTCGTCGATCACCTCCGCGATGACGCGGTGGATGACGCCGTGGCCGCAGCCGGGGCAGTACTTGGTCTGTATGGGCTTGAGGCTTTTCGGGTGCCCGTACGCGAGTTCCATGCTTCCCTCCGTCCTTACTTGCCCAGGATCTTGCGGGCGGCCGCGAGGACTTCGTCCTCGGTGGGGATGACGCCGCCGCAGCGGCCGTAGAAGTCCACGGGCGCCTTGCCGTTCACCGCGAGCCGCACGTCCTCGACCATCTGGCCCATGCTCATCTCGACGGCCAGGAAGCGCTTGCCCTTGCCGGCCAGCTCGGCGAGCCGCTTCTCGGGGAAGGGCCAGAGCGTGATCGGGCGGAAGAGCCCCACCTTGAGGCCGGCCTTGCGGGCTTCCTGCAGGGCGCCCAGGGACACGCGCGCCGAGGTGCCGTAGGCGACGATCACGAGGTCCGCGTCTTCCACCTGCGTCTCCTCGAAGCGGACGAGCGTCTCCTTGATCTTCGCGTAGCGCTCGAAGCGCGCGCGCACGGAGGCCTCGAGCTCGAGCGGCACAAGGTTGATCGAGCTGACGTGGTTGATCGGTCGGCCCTGCTTCGCCTGGTTGCCGACGGCCCAGCTGCGCTTCGGGAGCTTCGAAAGGTCGCGCTCTGCCGGCAGCACCACGCCCTCCATCATCTGGCCGATGAGGCCGTCCGCGAGGATCATGGCCGGGATGCGCCACTCGTCGGAGAGGTCGAAGGCCTCGTAGGTGAGGTCGGCCGCCTCCTGGACGCTCTTGGGCGCCAGGACGAAGTGGTAATAGTCGCCGTGGCCGCCGCCGCGGGTCGACTGGAAGTAGTCGGCCTGGCCGGGGCTGATGCCGCCCAGGCCGGGACCCGAGCGCGCCACGTTGACGATGACGGCGGGCAGGTCGGCGCCGCAGATGTAGCTGATGCCTTCCTGCTTGAGGCTCACGCCCGGGCTCGAGCTCGAGGTCATCGAGCGCGCTCCGGCCGCGGCTGCGCCGTACACCATGTTGATGGCGGACACTTCGCTCTCGGCCTGGATGAAGGTGCGCTTGCGGTCGAGCATGTGGCGCGCCATGTAGGCGGTCAGCTCGTTCTGCGGGGTGATGGGGTAACCGAAATAGGCGCGGCAGCCGGCGCGGATCGCCGCCTCGGCGATCGCCTCGTTGCCCTTCATGAGGCGGATGTCTTCAGCCATGCTTGCCTCCCTTACAGCTTGTAGACCGTGACGGCGACGTCCGGGCAGACCAGGTAGCAGTTGCCGCAGGCGATGCACTTGTCGGGGTTCGCCACCTTCGCGGGGTAGTAGCCCCACGAGTTGGCCGTCTCGTCGACGTCGAGGACCTTGGTCGGGCAGGCCCGCACGCAGAGGAGGCAGCCCTTGCAGCGCTCCCGGTCGATCTCCGTCTTTCCTTTCACTGCCATTCGTTCGCTCCTTCGGAACGGTTTGTCGAAAACCTGTGGAAGCCCGGGGCGCCCCGCTCGGGGGCGCCGTCCGGGCGGATCTTGCGTCAGCCGGAACAGGCGGAAAGCTCGCGGGCGGCGCACAGCGAGGCCAGCGCGATGCTCGCGAGCTTGGTGGCCGCGCTGTCGGCGCGGCTCGTGAGGACGATGGGCCTGGCGGCGCCGACCACGAGGCCGGAGCCCCTGGCGCCGCCCAGGTCGAGGAGGCACTTGTAGAGGACGTTGCCCGCCTCGATGTCCGGCGCCACGAGTATGTCGGCGTCGCCGGCGACCTCGGAATCGATCTTCTTGATCCGGGCGCTCTCGGCGCTGACGGCGTTGTCGAGGGCGAGCGGGCCGTCCACCACGCAGCCCTTGACCTGGCCGCGGCGGTTCATCTGGGTGATGATGGCGGCGTCGGCCGTGCAGGGCATCTTCTCCGCGTTCACCTTCTCGACCGCGGCCAGCAGGGCCACCTTGGGCCGCTCGATGCCGAGGGCCTGCGCGACCGAGACCGCGTTGGCCACGAGGTCGAGCTTGGCGGGCAGGTCCGGCGCTATGTTGATGGCGGCGTCCGTGACGAGGAGGAGCTTGTGGTAGTGGGGCGACTCGATGACGCCCACGTGGCTCGTCAGGCGCCCGGCGTTGAGGCCGCTTTCCTTGTTGAGGGCGGCCTTGAGCAGGATCGAGGTGTCGAGGATGCCCTTCATGAGCATGTCCGCCTCGCCGGAGCGCACGAGCGCCACGGCCAGGGCGGCCGCCTTGGCGTTGTCCTTCTCCTCCACGATCCGGAAGGACGACACGTCGAGCTTCGCCTTGGCCGCTACGGCCTTGATGGCCGCTCCGTCGCCCACCAGGATCGGCTCCGCTAGCCCCGCCTCGTACGCGTCGCAGGCCGCCTCGAGGGCGCTCTCCTCCTGGGCGGCGGCCACCGCGATGCGCTTGCGCCCGGCCGCGCGGGCCGCCTCGATGACCTGGTCGATGCTTGTCATCATGCCGAGTACTCCATCACGCAGGAAGGATCGGAAAGCGCGCGCATGCCCGCGGCCGCCAGGGCCTCGAGCTCGCCTTCGCCGGGATAGACGACTATCGGCGCGATCCAGCCGCAGCGGGCGGCGAGGCCCTCCACCACGTCCTTGCCGTAGGCGATGCCGCCGGTCAGGATGATGGCGTCCAGCTTGCCCGAGTTGGCGGCGGCCAAGGCGCCTACGGCCTTGGCGACGTTGTAGATGAAGGCCTCGTAATAGAGCGTCGCCTCGGCGTCGCCGGCCTTGTGGCGGCGCTCGACCTCGCGCATGTCGTTGGTGCCGAGCAGGGAGACGAAGCCGCCCTGGCCGGTGATCATCTTCAGCACTTCCTTCTCGGTC
This sequence comes from Spirochaetota bacterium, assembly GCA_022703215.1. Taxonomy (GTDB): domain Bacteria; phylum Spirochaetota; class Spirochaetia; order Treponematales; family UBA12059; genus JAFGNN01. Next base: position 10,049 of record JAKLEE010000036.1, read on the forward strand.
TTCCTGCCGGAGAAGCAGAGCTTGACGAGCTCGCCGGCCGGCAGGGTGCCCGAGCGCTCGGGGCTGAAGGGACCCTCGCCGTTCAGGGCCTGGTTGACGTCGACCACGCGCCCCTTGCGGTGGAGGCCCACCGACACGCCGCCGCCCATGTGGACGACGATGAGGTCCGAGTCCTCGTACGCCTTGCCGTTTTCCCGGGCCCAGCGCCGGGCGCAGGCCTTCTGGTTGAGCGCGTGGAAGATGGAGAGTCGGCTGAAGTCCTTGTGGCCCGCGACACGGGCGACCGGCTCGAGCTCGTCCACCACCACGGGGTCGGCGATGAAGGAGGGCACGCCGAACTCCTTGCCGAGGGCCTCGGCGATCAGTGCGCCGAGGTTGGACGCGTGCTCGCCGAAGCGGGCCTCGCGCATGGTGGCCGTCATGGCGTCGTTGACGCGATAGACTCCGCCGGGAATAGGCTTCAGGAGGCCTCCGCGGCCGACCACGGCCGATAGGCGCTTCGCGTCGAAACCGCGCGCGGCGAGGGCGTCGCGGATGTGCCGCTCGCGGAAGGCGAACTGCGAGGCGATGGTATGGAAGGGGGCGAGCTCCTCGGCCGAGTGGCACACGCTCTCCGTGAACAGCTCCCTGCCGTCCTCGAACGCGCCGATCTTGGTCGAGGTCGAGCCGGGATTGATGACGAGCACCGTGAAGGGCATGGGAACTCCTTGCGTCGTATCGGAGACGAATGGCGTTTGGCGTTCGAAGGTCGGCCGGATCGCGGCGTTGATGCGGCACGGAAGCCCGGCAGCCGCCGGTGCGCCCAGTATAGCACCTATTGGAGATCCGGCAACCAAAAGCTCGTTCGGGGGAGGCTCAGCGGCGGAGGGCGAAGAGCATGTACAGGGTGATGTATTCCTCGAGGGCCGCGTGGTTGCGGATCTTGAGCAGGTTGGGCGTGTCCGAGAGCGTGGAGGCCAGGGCCTCGACGCGCTCTCGGGTCAGCTCCGAGGGCTTGAGGGTGCGCATGAGGCCGCGCAGGTAATCGCGCACCAGGACGTTGACGTCCTCGGTCAGGTTGTTCTTGGCCTCGAGGTTGATCATGGTGTTCCAGCGGCCGATGAGCACGCCGAGGTATTCCTCGAGGTCGGCGCCCTTCGGGAGTATCTGCGCGGCCACGCGCTCCGCCTGCATGGCGAACTCGACGCGGCGGTCGGCGGAGGGCTTGCCGGCGCTCTTGGTGGTCGCCTTTTCCTCGGTCTGCCTGACGGCGCGGCGTTCCTTCCGCTGCCGGGCCTTGCGCCGGACGAAGAGCGCCACGATGGCCGAGACGATCGGTATCGAGTACCAGATGGGCAGGAGGTTGCGGGCGTCGACGAGCAGCTGCTTCCGGTGCAGCTCGAGCAGGCCTTCGAGCGAGACGAGGTCGCCGCGGTAGAAGAGGCGCTCGAGCTCGGCGGGGGATTCGCCGGAGCCGGAGAGCTCGTCGTGCACCAGGGGCAGGATGCGCTCGGACACCAGCGCCGCGAGTATGGGCGAGGTGCGCGTGAGGCGCGCGGCCAGCTCTTCGCGGAAGCGCTCGTCGCTCTCCATGGCCGGCAGGTTCGAGAATTCCTCGAGCGCCGCCCGCCAGTCCTCGAGCAGCCGGGCGCGGATCGAACTCCGCGCGTCGCCCACGAGCTTCAAGGCCAGCATGAGGGCGCGGTCCTTGGGGACGAACCAGCGCTGGCCCTGCGCGGTGACCACGACGAGGAGGCGCGGCAGCCTGCCCGGCTCGGCCTCGGTGGTCTGGACCCGGTACCACTCCTCGAATTCTTCCTTTGAATACTTGCCGAGCAGGGGCTGGCCCTTCGAATCCCGGAACGCGAGCACGTCGTCGAGGGCCCAATGGTAGGGCGGCTTCCGGATGGCCTGCTCGAGCGCCTTGAGGGCCGCCTCGCGGTCGGCCTCGCGCTGGGCCTTGCCCTTGTAGTGGTTGTTGTAGACGTCGACGAGCCACGCGGCCTGCACGCTCGACCACTCCTCAGGCGTCTTGTCGTTCTTCTTCATGACGTCCTGCTTGACGTAGCTCGTCAGGTAGGCCCAGCAGGGGAAGGAGAAATCGGAGCCGCCGGAGCGGAGCTCGCGCGCGACGTCGTAGGGCTTGATCAGGATGGACTGCAGGTAGTCCTTGAGCTGGGACTCCTTGGCGGGAAAGGCGTAGGCCAGCTTGTGCTGGACGAAGTCCTTGTTGGATCCACGGCGGAGGTACTGCCGGATCTTGAGCACGGCCAGCTCGAGCAGCTTCTCGCCGACCATCTCGGACATGACGATGAAAGGCCTGACCCCGTCCGGGAAGACCAGGCGGTAGAAGGGCGTCCGCCGCGCCCCCTCGGCCTCGATGAGCGAAGGAAGGTCGGTGTCGATCGAGACGGACTGGATCCACTCGGGCGGGATGCCGAGCTTGAGCGCCTCCTCGTCGGGGAAGGGAACGTCCGGGCTCTCGTCCATGCGCCGGTACTCGGCGCGCAGGGCGTCGACGTAGAAGTCGGGCAGTATGACGCGCTCGATCTGGTTGCCCGAGCTCTCGATGGAGAGCTTGCCGTCACGGGAGAGCTGGTAGAGGCGGGGGACGAGGACCACGTCGGGATTCACCGCGAGGTCGCGGTAGACGGGGACGGTCTGGTCGCTGGCCGAAGCCTGACGCTGCACCGCCTGGGCGAAGGCCCGGTAGGGAATGGAAGCGCTCTTTGCCCGCTGCGCGTAGACCGCGAGCAGCTTCTGGACGTCGACATCCCGCGTCATTGTATTTTGTATAACCCCAAATCCTTCCGACATCAAGAAAAAACGGCCGTCCACGATCTGGACGGCCGTTCCTGGGGCTCGATCCCGCGCGACGCCTAGCGGGTCTTGTGCCGGTTCTTTCTCTTCTTCTTCTTGCGCTTGTGCGTCGCTATCTTCTTCAGCTTTCGCTTTCTGCCGCAGGGCACGGTAGCGTCTCCTCTTCCGGCGCGGCAGGCATGGCCCCGAGGGACCAGGCGGCACCGGCACCGACTGCGTGTGGCGGCCAGTATGCATGGTCGCGGGCCGCGCGTCAAGCGGTCGAGGTGCCGGTGCCAAGGCACTTCGCGCCGCGGGACCCTCCTGCCGGTGCCAGGGCCGGGCGGCAGCGGGGGCGCTGTCCGGCCGGGGCGTCCGGCCGGCGCAGCGTTCCGGTCCACTTATCGCGCTTGCAAAGGCGGCGGGCTTGGATTATAACCGAAGGCGATCCTCCCGCTCAGGCGGAACCCGATCCGCCCGGACGGAACGGGGACACCGGACAAGGAGCCGCGCACCGTATGATCGCCAAGAGTGACATGCCGAATATCAACGACAAGCGCCCGGACGGCACGAAGAGCGACGGCTCCCCCTACCGGGTGCTCATCGTGGACGACTCGATGTTCATAGCCAAGCAGCTCGGGCAGATCCTGAGCTCGGAAGGCTTCGAGATCGCCGGCACGGCCGCCGACGGACTCGCGGGCATCGACAAGTACAAGGAGCTCTATCCGAACGTCGACCTCGTGACCATGGACATCACCATGCCCAAGATGGACGGCGTCACCTCGCTCGAGAAGATCCTCGAGTTCGACAAGGCCGCCTGTATCGTCATGGTGAGCGCCCTCGGCAAGGAAGACGTGGTCAAGAAGAGCCTGCTCCTGGGCGCCAAGAGCTACATCGTCAAGCCGCTCGACCGCAAGAAGGTCCTCGAGCGCATCCTTACCATACTCAAGCACTGACAGCGCGACGCCGGGTTCGGGCGCGACGCGACGGGGGACGGTTCCGGAAGGGCCGTCCCCTTGCCGTATCCGGAGCCCCGCGCAGACGGAAGGAAGAACGTACCATGAGCGTATTCGAAGTCATCATGCTGCTCTGCTTCGGGGCGGCCTGGCCCTTCTCGATCGCGCGCAGCCTGAAAAGCCGCTCCACCGGCGGCAAGAGCCTCGTGTTCCTGCTGATCGTAATCGCGGGCTACGCCGCCGGCATCGTCCACAAGGCCCTGTACTCGAAGGACTTCGTGCTGTGGATGTACGTCTTCAACATGTGCATGGTCGCGACGGACGCCGCCCTCTGGCTCCGCAACCGCCGCCTGGAGCGCTCGAAACTGAACTGAACCGCGGAGACGCGGATGAGGTCGCGCGCGACAAGCGCGCACGACGATCCCTTCCACTCCGAAAGCGGCGCGAAGCGACGCAGGCACAGAGGAAGGGAGGCAAGAGGGAGGAATCGGGAATTCGAGGCGAAGAGCCAGGACTGACTATAACCCTGCCCCGTCCCTTTCTTCTCCCTCCTCCCTCTGTGTCTCAGCGCCTCTGTGGTTACTCTTCTTTCTTGTCGGCGGGCTTCTTGCGGACGACGGGGCGCTTCTTGGGGGCGGCGGCGGGGGTCTTGGTGGCGCGGAGGACCTTGCGCTTGCGCTCGCCATCGGGGGCGGCGGCCGCGGGGGCGCGGCGCGGCTTGGCGGTGAAGCCCTCGGAGCGCTCGGCCATGCCCTCGGGACGCGGCGGGCGCGGGGCGAAAGGCTTGCGGCTCTCGACGCGGCCGGGGCCGCGGGAGCGGGCGTAGCGGCGCTCGGCCTCGGGGTCGGGCGTCTTCTGCCATTCGTCGCGGCCGTCGCGGTAGCCGCCCTCGGTCCGCCAGTCGTCGCGGCCGTCATCGGACTTGTCGCGCGAGGCGCGCGCGGGCCGGGCGCCCTTGGCGCCGGGCTTGGAATCGGGGCCGCCGGAACCGGTCTCGATGTACTTGAGGGCCTTCTGGAAGGCCTCGACGAAGGTCCGCATGTCGTCCTTGAAGACCACCACGCTGTGGCGGTCGAATCCGGCGCCGTCGACGGGCTTGGACTCGACGATGTTGAGGAAGAGGTCCCCCATCCGGTTCTCCTTCACGTTGAAGAAGTACGAACGGCCCTCGCAGACCACCTTGGTGGAGTAAAGCTCTCCCCTGATACCCATGCGGATCTCCTTCCCTATGACTGTCGTCGCAATACTACCATTTTCTCCAGTCCCGCGCAAGCCATGGAGCAGGCTACCCAAAGAGGACCACGGAGACACGGATGCACGGAGGCACGGATGAGGAAGCGCGCGACGAGCGCGCGCTACAATCCATTCCTTGCCGAAAGCGGCGCGAAGCGACGCAGGGAGGGAGGAAGAGCCAGTAAGGATCGAACTCTGAATCCATACTCCGGCATTCCCCTTTTCCTCCGCTTCCCTCTCCTTCTTCACTCCCTGTCTCCGTGCCTCCGTGGTTGAGTTCTCAGGAGGGGGCGTCGGCGGCGCGGAGGGCTTCGACGTGGAGGGCGAGGAGCCGCTCCTCGAGGGCGGGGTCGGAGCCTTCGGCGTCGGCCATGACGCGGAACACGGGCTCGGTGCCGGAGCCGCGCATCCAGAGGAAGGCGCGCGGGAAGAGCGCCCCGTCGAGCAGCTGGATCCGGAGCCCTCCCCTGCCCGATTCGCCCCAGTCCTCGCCGAGCTCGCGCTCGACGAGGCCGTTCGTCGCGAGGGCGCGAAACGAGCCGAGCTCGCAGCAGGAGGCGCACGCTTCGCGGAGGCGGGGCCACAAGGCGAGGAAGGCCTCACGGTAGCGGCGCTTGAGCGCGGCGTGGTCGGCCTCGCGCACGGTGAGCGCGGCGCGGCTTTCGAAAACGCTGGTGGTGACGAAGGCGGGCAGCGACGCGACGATGTCGTCGAGGTCGAAGTCGGGCCTGAAGGCCGCGCCGCGGCCCGTGGCCTCGAGCCAGAGCCGGAAGAGGCCGGGTCCCTCCGCGTCGTCGCGGACGCAGAGGAGCTTGAGCACCGAGACGAGGGTGGAGAGCGGGTCGCGGACGGCCGCCGGGTGGGTGATGTTGCCGCCGTTGGAGCCCTCGCCGAGGATGCGCACGACGGCACCTTCCTCGCGGAGCTTCCGAGCGAGGCCCACCACGTTGGCTTCGCCCGTCTCGGCGCGGGCGACTTCTGCGCCGAAGGCGCGCGCGACGGCCTCGACGCGCATGCTGGTGGCGTCATTGACCACGACCGCCACGCGCGTTCCGGAGCCGTCCTTCCGGAGGACGCCCGCGCGCGCGAGGCCCGCGAGCTCGGCGAGGACGCTGAGCGCGAAGACTTCCTGTGCTTCGAGCGACTTGGCGGCGCCGGAGCGTTCGATGCGCACCAGATTGCCGCGGTCGCCGTCGCAGTCGGGCACGTAGCCGAGGACGAATCCGGGGTCGGAACGCGCCGCCTTCCCGAGCTCGACGCGGCAGAGCTCCAGGCTCGCGCCCTCGGGGACGATGCGGTGGGCGAAGGCGCGCGGCGTCGCGTTTATCGCCCTGACCTTGAGGCCGAGGCCCTCGAGGAAGTCGACGTCCACGGAAAGCGAGCGCGCCGAACCGTTCAGCTCCGCGACGACGCCGTAGCCGCGCCCGGAAGCGCCTGAGGCCAACGCGTCGAGGACGCGCTCCTGGTCCTCGAGCACATCGCGGTCGGAAGCGACGCGGCGCGCGAACAGGAGGTAAGCCGAGCGCGCGCGGCGCTTCCACGCGGCGCAGGCGCTCATGATCCGGCCGATGGCGGCAGGCTCGGGCGTCTCCATGAGGGCGGCGATCCGGGCGGGTGTGGCGGGGTCGGCGAGCGAGGCGCGCAGGGCGTCAGCGAGCGGGGCGACAGCGGCCCCGTCGAGCACGCCGCCCGAACCGAGGCCGAACTTGACGCCGTTGTGCCCGGGCGGGTTGTGGCTCGCGGAAATGTAGCAGAAGCCGTCGAGCCGGCCCTCGTCGCCGGCGGCGAGAAGGGCGGCCTCTCGGGTCCAGGCCATGATTTCCGGCGCGGCGACAATGAAGGCGTAGCGGACCTCGACGCCGCGCGCGAGGAAGAC
>JAKLEE010000360.1 GCA_022703215.1 Spirochaetota bacterium
GCCGTATTGTTCTTCCCATGACGGCAGTCACACCCTATATGGGATGGAGAAACAAATGTCAAATGATATTACAGGTGAATATTTAATGGCCGGGAGATTTCCGGGGGCCGTCACTATTTTCCATGTGCCGCCCGGTTTCCATGCAGTTCAAGCCCCCTTTTCAATCGCCGCCGTTTTCGAGTAACAGGGCCGCTTATGCGATTTCCCGGGTGGAATCTTTCGCTCGCTCCAGACCGGCGAAAGACTTGACGGCCCGGCGGATGCTGATCATGCTCTGGTCCGTGCCGCCGGCCATGAGTGATCGGACCGCTCGATAGTCCGCGGCGGCTTCGGTTCCGGACGACACAGCCGGAGAACCGCTCGTGGAGGTGACTATGCCGGGAGAATCGATCGTGAAGGCGGGGTTTATCGGGCTGGGGGTGATGGGTTCCCCCATGGCGGGACACCTCGCGCGCTCGGGCCTCGATGTCACGGTGTACAACAGAACGGCATCGAAGGCTGCCGTATGGGTCGCGCGTCACGGCGGGCGCACCGCCGCCACCCCGCGCGAGGCGGCCCTCGGCGCCGGCATGGTCTTCTCATGCGTCGGGAACGACGCCGACCTGCGCTCGGTCACCCTTGGCCCCGACGGGGCCTTCGCCGGCATGGGGAAAGGGACGGTATTCGTGGACCATTCGACGGTGTCGGCGGACCTCGCGCGCGAGCTCTACGACACGGCCCGCGCGGCCGGATTCCATTTTCTGGACGCGCCGGTCTCCGGCGGGCAGTCGGGCGCCGAGGACGGAAGGCTCAGCATTATGGTGGGGGGCGATTCTGATATCTTCGAGAGGGCGAGGCCCGTTATGGAGCGCTACGGGCGCGCCGTAACGCACATGGGCGGTCCCGGCAGCGGACAGCTTACCAAGATGGTGAACCAGATCGCTATCGCCGGGCTCGTGCAGGCACTCTCCGAGGCGATGAATTTCGCGATGCGCTCGGGTCTCGACACGGCGCGCGTGATAGAGGTCGTGTCGAAGGGGGCGGCCGGTTCGTGGCAGATGGACAACCGCGCGGCGACGATGGTGCGGGGAAGATACGATTTCGGATTCGCGGTGGACTGGATGCGCAAGGATCTGCAGATATGCCTGGACGAGGCGCGGCGCAACGGCGCGGCCCTGCCGGTTACCGCGATCGTCGAACAGTTCTACGGGCGGCTTCAGGAGAAGGGGTGCGGACGGCTCGATTCGTCGAGCCTTATGAAGCTACTGTCGGAATAGACCGGGATGCCGGCGCCCGAAAGCGCCGGCCTGATCGAGGGAATCCTATTTGAGCATCTCCTCACAGCTCTTCTCGCAGTCGCTGTTCTGCTTGGCGCATTCTATCCGGCTCAAATCGCCTTTCTCCACGCATTTGTCCATCGATTCCTGGCATTTACGCATGCAGATATCTCGGGCCGATTTCGCGGGACGACCGTCGGGGCCGGTTCCCCTCTGAGCGAAAATGACGGTAGAGGCGCAGAACAGGCACGCCGCGACGGACAACACGATAAGCTTTTTCATACATTCTCCTTCCGAACGTGTATCAGGGATTATACGCAGTATGGGCGGTGTGACTCCGGCTGCCGGAGACAGCGGCCTGTAACACGCACGCCCATCGACCGATGATAGGCGCCGGCGCCCTGTTTTTGCAATCTATATTTAAATAAAGAAATTATAAGGGCGCTTACGCCGTTGGGACGGGTGATCGGCGCGGTGGATCTCCGCCGTATATGAATGCCGCCGGCTTCAGCGGCTGCCGGCGGCCGCTGAATCACACGGACATCTCGGAGAGCCGAAGGTCCTTCTCTTTCCACAGGCGGTTTACCCACTCCTGAAACTCTTCCCGGAAACGCTCGTTGTTCAGATAGTCGCCGAGATGCTCGGCGGTGATGGGAAGCTCCTCGATGTGCACCCTGACGCGAGAGATCCCGCCGCACAGGAAATCCCAGAAACTTCTAATGCCGTCCGGGTAGCAGATCGATACATCCAGTATCTTTTTCATATGCTCCCCGCCCATGGCGGACAGCACGAAGGCCATCCCCCCGGCCTTCGGCCTGAGGAGATTCGCGAAGGGCGAGTTCTGGCGGCGGTGCTTCTCGTGCGTGAACCGGGTTCCCTCGACGAAATTCATGATCGAAACCGGAATGTGACGGAACTTCTCGCACGCCTTCCGCGTGATCTCGATGTCCTTCCCCTTGAGGT
>JAKLEE010000361.1 GCA_022703215.1 Spirochaetota bacterium
AAGAGGATGAGCTTCGCGAAGCCCTCGCCTATGAATTCCACGAGGGTCCTCCGGCGGGAGCGACGCGGCCCAGGCCCGGGGGGATGTCGCGGGCGCCCGGCGGGAAGAAGGCCAGGCCGAGCTCGTCGCCGGCGCCGCTCGCCTTGAAGATCGCGCCCTCGAACCCGGGGGGCGTCTCGAGGCGGGCGGGAAAGCCGATGGCGTCGCCGATCGCGACGCCGGCCGTCCGCGCGAGCTCGAGCCGTTCGAGGAAGGCCGCCGCGTCGGGAGCCCGTGCCAGGGCCCGCACGGCGCGTTCCGACGCGTCGAGGAGGCGGGCGGAAGCCGCTGGTTCCCGCCGCGTCCAGGCTTCGAAGGCCGCGACCGCCTCCGCGCTCGAGACAGGCGCCTTTCCGGAAAAGACGCGCCCCTCCGGGAGGGCGAAGCCGGGCAGGGCCGTCCAGCGCGGAACCCTGCCGCCTTCGAACAACCCCGCGCCGCCGTGGAACGAGGCGAAGACGTCGTAGCCGGAGCCGCGGCCGCCCTGGGCCGCGCGGTGCCCGTCCAGCGCCGCCTCGAGCGCGAAGGCGTCGAGCTCGTTTCCTCCGAGCCCCGCGCCGCGACCCGCGAGCAGGCAGAAGGCCACGGCGGCGGCGGCGCTCGAGCCGAAGCCGGCCTTGCGCCCGTCCGCGCGGGAGAAGTCCCGGCTGTCGAGATCGAGCTCGAGCGGCGCGAGTACCAAGCCCCGCGCGAGCGCGGCGCGTTCGACCGCCTCGAGCAGGGACCAGAGGAAGCGGTTCTCCCGCGCGCCGTCCTCGACCGGCGACCAGGAGGCGCCGCCGGAACCCATGAGGACCGCGACCTTCCAGCGGGGCGCGCGCTCCGCCTCCGCGCGGAGCCGCGGCTCCACGGCGAGCGCGAGGCCGGGTCCCCCTTCGCGGAGCACGAGGTACTCGCCCGCGACGAGCAGGTTGCCGGGAACGGCCAGCTTCATCGCGGCCCCGCTTCCGCCGAAAGGTCCGGGCCGGGACCGGGCTGCGTGACGATCAGCTCGCAGCCGGGCGCGGCCTCGCGGAGCGCCGCCTCCACCGCGGCGAGCTCCGGGGCCAGGCAGAACACCTTGACCTGGGGACCCGCGTCCATGGTCTCCCAGGCGCCGATACCGCGGGCGCGCAGGGCCGCGCAGGCCTTGATCAGCGCCACCGAGTCGGGCAGCCAGTAGAGCACGGGCGGCTCGGCGGCCAGGGCGCTCGCGTGCATGCGCAGGTAGGAAAGGCGCATGAGCTCGCCGAGCTTCTGGGCGTCGCGGTCGCGGAAGGCCGCGAGCGCTTCGCGCGACACCTTCCGGGCGTCGCGCACCCAGGGCGCGTAGTACGGCGAACTGGTCCGGGTCAGTTCCATGGCGCCGCGCGATGAGTCCCGTTTCTTCTCGCGTGTCGCGAGGGCCACGACGACGCGGAAATCCGGCCAGTAGGCGGGGCCCTCGAGGGGCTCGGCACGGCGGGCTCCCGCGGGCAGGAGGGTGAAGCCGCCATACACGGCGCGGGCGGCCGAGGCGGAACCGAGCCGCGCCAGGTCCGAGGCGAGCGCGTTCGCGCGGGGACCCTCGGCAAGCCCCGAGAGGGCGGCGCAGCCGAGCGCGAGCGCCGCGAAGCCCGAGGACGAGCTCGCGAGGCCCGCCGCCGACGGGAACGAGTTCTCGCTCGACGCGGCGAAATGGAGCGGAGAATGGAAGAGCCGGCGCGCCTCGTCGAAGAAGGGCGCATAGCGCGCGGCATCCTGGAGCTCGCCGCCGACCTGGACCGCGTCTCCTTCGCCCGGCGCGGCGACCCGGACGAGGGTGCGCGTGTCGAGCCCCGCGAGCGTCACCGCGAGGCTCGTCGTGGCCGGCAGGTTGCGGCCGCCGGCCTTCTTCCCCCAGTATTTCACGAGCGCGAGGCTCGGCGAGGTCCGGACCCGCACGGCGCCCGCTTTCGCGGCGCCGCTCGCGGGCTTCGATCCAGCGCCGCTCAAAGCTTCCCCCCGTCCCGGGCGCGGAGCGCCGCGAGGGCCTTTCCGGCGGCGGCGGCGGTCCATTCGCCATCAGCGGCCATGAGCTCGGCGGCGCGGCGCGGCTCGTCGCCGCGGGCTCCGGCCTTGTACGCGAGGCGGGCGGCGTGCAGCCGCATGTGTCCGCCCTGGATGCCGCCCGAGACGAGGGCCAGCAGGGCAG
>JAKLEE010000362.1 GCA_022703215.1 Spirochaetota bacterium
GCGTGGCGATAGCCTGGGCCGTGCCCGCGTCGATGACGCCGTCGTCCTTGCGGTCGTAGCTGCCGAGCGACGACGAGTCCTCGGAGTCGCCGTAGAGCTTGTCGAGGTCGTTGAGCTTCAGCCCCTGGAACTCCTTCTGCTGCTCCGGGGTGAGCTGGTGCTCGGGCAGGATCGAGTAGGTGGTCTTCGGGTCCTTGGCCGCGCCGTGGCGCTGGATCTCGAACGCCCACTTCTCGATGCCGTACTTCTCGCGGACGCGGACGAGGTCCTTGAAGAAGGTGACGCCCTGCTCGAGGACCTTGACCTCCTTGGTGTCGTAGAGCGCGACGTTGAGCGCGACGCGCAGCGAGGGCTTGAGGCCCTGCGCCTTGAGCTTGTCGTCGAACGGCATGTACTTGCCGTCGACGAAGCACACCTCGCGGGGGAACGGCTCGCCGAGGAACACGACGACCGCCTTGTCCCCGTCGTTGCCGAGCTTGAGCCAGGTGCTCGAGCCCTGATCGTGCTTCTTCGCCATCTCCTCGGTCTGCTGCCACTTGTTCGCTGCCATGGGTCATGCCTCCTTCTGGTTGGGCTCCCGCCGGTACACGGCGAAGAGCGGGGTTCCGTCGGAGGCGGTGCCCGCCTCCTCGATGTGGAAGTCCGTGCCGGGCTCGATCACCCGGTCGAGCTCCCAGCGCCTGTACAGGCCGGGCAGCCGCACGTAGTCGTCCGCGCCGGCGACGCTCGGTTTCTCGTCGCTCATGCCTGGTCCTCCTCGGTGGTGAGCCGCAGCAGGGCGGCGATGGCTGGGTGCGGGACCGTGGGGCCGTCGCTGGTCGGGCGCGCCTTGCTCTGCGCCCGCCGCCACGCTCGCTCGAGCCCGGCGGCGACCTGGCGCACCGTCTCGTCGTCCGTGGCGCGCACGGCGAACACGCCGCCGAGCACCAGCACGACCTCGCGGAACAGCGCGGTCAGGGCGCCGCTCTCCGTCTGGTTGCAGGACATCTCGCTTGCCTCCTGGTGGGCTCCGTTCATGGCGGGCAAACGCGGTCCTTCGGGGCGAACTGGGACAGGGCTCATCGCGATCCCCCGAGGCGCTCGCGTATCCGCTTGATCGCCCGCTGGAATCGCTTGCGCGCGGCCTCGTGGCCGATGCCCAGCTCGTCGGCGAGCTCGTGCAGGTCGAAGCCGTAGAGCGCCGCGCCAATCACGAGGTCGGCGTCGCCCTGGACGATGCCGGCGAGCCACTCGCGGACGGCCGGGAGGTTGTTCGCGTCCACCGGCAGCTCGCGGTCGTCGATGGTCGGGTTCTTCTGGAGGTGCGGGTCCGGCCCGGTGGCGGCCGGGTCATCGACGTCGACCACGCGCGCCTCGTGGGCCCAGCGCCGCTTGAGCGCGTCGCGGACGTCGCGCTCGACGTTCCAGATCAGCGTGGCGGCCAGCCGGTTCACGCCGGCGAGGTCAATGCGCCCGACGGTCGTCGTGAAGATGAAGCTGACCTCGGTGACCAGCTCGTCGGGGTGCCCGACGAAGTCCCGCAGCCGGTGGTTGTAGATCGCGTCGAGGCCGGGCCAGAGCCCGAGCCACAAGAGCGCGGTCGCAAGGTCAGCCCACTCCGAGCGCGACTGGATCGCGCGCACCAGCGCCCGGTAGATCTGGTCCTTCTCGTCACGGTCGCCGTCCTTCGCCGTGAGGTGCGCGACGAGCGCATCGGCGGCGGTGAAGGGCGCCAGGGCCGTCCCGATCTTGTTCGCCGTCTTGAACTGCTGATCCGCCTTCAGTGTCGTGATCGACCGCACCAGGCTCTCGTGGAGAGCCGTCCAACGTGCGCGCATCGGCGCCCGCCTTCCCGGCCGGGCGTCGCGCGCTCACGGAGGACCGAATCAGGGCGTCATGCGCTCGAGTTGGTTTTCAGGAAGCGGCTCTCAGGCGGTTCGCACCGCCCGGGCCTGGGCTCCCCGTGGCTCCGTCGAGATGTTCAGGATGTTCAGCGACCGACAGCGGGGCGCGTAGCAGACCAGCGTGACGCGGAACGCGCCGTCCACCGTGGCCTGCAGATCACCACGTTTGATGGTGAGCCCCGTCTCGTCGAGCTTCGCGAGCAGGGCGCCGCAGTTCTTGCAGCGGACTTCGTCGTGCTTCGGGTTCATCGTGACCTCCTTGCCCGCAGTCACTCCGCGAGCGTTGTGAGGTCACTTTCGATG
>JAKLEE010000363.1 GCA_022703215.1 Spirochaetota bacterium
GCCTGCGAGATGCCGAGGTCCGCCCGGCGGTGCTCGCCGTACATCCCGATCTCGTCGCTGGCGTTGAGCAGTGCTTCCTTGCCGAAGGTGAAGTAGGTAGCCTTCAGAGTGCCGTCCGGGCTGGCCGAGACGGGCGGGAGAAGCTGGTCGCCGATAAATGGGTTCTGCTTGTACGCCACCCCGCCGGGGAGCATGGCGTTGTTGAGCGGCTGGATGTCGGAGATCGCGGTCGCCTTCTGGAAAGTGACCTTGTCCTTGAGGGTTTCGAGAATGTTGCTCATGTCGTGCTCCTCAGATCGCCATCCAGTACACACCGGCCGCTGCCCCCGTGCAGGCGCTGAGAGCGACTCCGCACGTGAACGCGGTCTTTGTGGTGACGCTGGTCTCGGGGGCGAGCTGGCCGCTCGCGGCCGGCATGACGTAGTCCCCGGCGGCGATGCTCGCGGACGAGAGCGAGTAGACGAGATCGCCCTTCGTGATGATCTGGAAGTCGCCGAGCGCGCCCGAGGCGACGGCCTCGTAGGCGACCGCGACGGCGCAGCCGTTGGCCGGGCACAGGCTGACCTGGCCGACCGTGGTGTGAGGCTCGACTAGCAGGTTGACGGCGATGTTCTCACTCGCCGTAGCCCGCTGGGTGCCCCTGATGTGAACGACGCCCTGGTTTGCCATCTGCGTACCTCCTACTGCCGAGCGACGCCGATGGCGGCGTTGCGCTGCGCGCGGATCTGGTCGGCGTAGGTCGCGGGCTTGCCGCTGCGGTCCTTGGCCGACGCGTGGATGAGCTGCCCGGCAGCGGGGGCCGGGGGCTGACAGAACAGACTTTCGAAGGACTCGACATCCGCCACGGCGAGCTTGCCGGCGGCGTCGAGGGTCTTCGGCGTGATCGTCCCGAGCGACGCGGCCTTGCGGACGGCGGCGATGACCCGCTCGTTCTTCTCCGCTTCGGCCTTCACGTCCTCGACGGTCTCGACCAGCTCGATCCGCGGCTTGGCCGAGGCGAGCGCCGGGACATCGACCGGAGGAGCGGCCGGGTTCTCCGGCTCCTTCTCTTTCTCGAGGTCCATCTCCGGCTCCGGAGCCCCGGCGAACGCCTTGCCGACGAGCTCGATGAGCATCTCGTCGCTCACCGCCTCGGGCATGGCGTACGTCTCGCGGATGAGCGCGAGGAGCCCCGGCTTGTCGAATGCGGCGGTCTGCTTCTTCGCCGCGGTGACGGTCTTGGAATCAGCCATTTGCGATTCCTCCTTTTCGGTGTCGCCGTCAGAGGCGGCGGGTTCCTGGGTTGAGTCGATCGAGGCTTTGATCGGGGGCATTCCGCCGATGGCGGGCTTGTTCGTGAGTGCCAGGGCGGACAGCTTCCGCGGGTGCCACGCGCCGGCTTCGTCCTGCTCGGCGTCGAAGGTCGGCGAGCGGTAGCCCCAGCCGCCCGCGGCGATCTCCTCGCGGGTCAGGTCCGTGTAGCGGATGTCCGCGTACAGGCCGTCCGGTCTCAGCTCGAGGTGGTCAATCCAGCCCGCCGCGAGCTCGCCCTTGTTCTTGTCCTCGCCGTGCGCGTAATCGACGACGAGGTACTCGTCGTTCCTCCGCTCGAAAGCCGCTACGACGCCCGCGAGGTCTTCGGCCGTGAAGTGCCACGCGCGATCGTCGTTCCCCGGCGGCGTACCGAGCGGGAACACCAGCTCGCGCTTGACCGGCAGGCTCTTGAACGCGGGGTCCGAGAGCGCCATCGCCTTGATGGTGAACGTCTGCTTCACTTCCGCACCTCCCGCGCCTTCCGGACCTCGTGCTTGCTGCCGAGATAGGCATCGGCGAGCGCAGCCGACAGCTTGTCGCCGAGCACCGGCACGTCCACCGGCTTCAGCCCATCCAGCGCCCGCTGGAACGACTCGAGCGAGCCGTCGTCCCCGAGCCCGTCGAGGAGGTCGGCAATCGGATCGGTAATCTCGGCCCCGGCGTCCCGCGGAGGGCGAGCCGGTTTCGGAGGCTCTTCCCGAGCGGCGGTCTGCGCCCCGAACGATGCGAACGGATTGGCAGCAGGAACGGCCGGTGCTGGCGCCAGGATGGACTCGCCGTCAGCGGGAGCCGGGACCGAAAGGAGTTCGCGGGCGTAAGACTCGCCGACCGACAGGCCCAGCTCCCGCGTGATCGTCAGGAGCGCCGCCGCCGTCGTCGCCATGTCCA
>JAKLEE010000364.1 GCA_022703215.1 Spirochaetota bacterium
TTCGAGATGAACGCCGAGGTGCCCGCGTCGCGACCGTGAACGAGTTCCTGAAGATCCTGTTCGCGGCGGCGGTGCTGGTGCCCGCCACCTTGCTGCCGATCATCAACCCGCTCGCGGGCGCGCCGATCTGCCAGGCGCGCGGCGTCCCGATGGTCTCGCCGACCTCCACGAACCCGCGCGTGACGGAGGTCGGGGATTACATCTTCCGGACGGCGTTCATCGATCCCTTCCAGGGAACCATGGCCGCGACCTTCGCCCTCGGGACGCTCGGCGCCCGGACCGCGGCCTGCGTGTTCGCACGCGGCAACGATTATGCGGAGGGCGTCGCCGAAACCTTCCGGGCCGCCTTCACGGAGGGCGGCGGGGCGATCACAGCCTTCGAGTCGCACGAGATGGGCGCCTACGATTTCGAGGATATCCTGGTCCCGATCATCGAAACCGCCCCGGACCTCATCTTCATCGCCGATTACTACAACGACGCGGCGTCGGTCGCGGCGCAGGCCCGGGAGCTCGGCTACCGCGGCCGCTTCGTCGGCATCGACGGCTGGGACTCCCCGGAACTCGTGCGAATGGCCGGGAACGCGCTCGAAGGCTCGTTCTTCGTCAACCACTGGCATACCGAAGCGGCGTCGCCCGAGAGCCTGCGCTTCGCCGACGCGTACCGCTTCCGGTACGGCGAAAATCCGGACCTGATCGCCGTGTGCGGCTACGAGTCGGCGCGGGTGATCATCGAGGGCCTCCGGAGCGCCGGCACCGTGTCGGGTCCGGCGCTCCGCGACGCCATCGCCGCGACGGAGCTCGTCCTTCCGACCGGTCGCTTCGCCTTCGACGCCGCGCGGAATCCGGTCAAATCGGCCGCGGTCATCATCATACGGAACGGAAGGTTCGAATGGTTCGCGACCGTCGATCCGCCCCGGAAATGACGCTTCCCGCTCCGAGGCAGCAGGCCCGGGCGGGCGGCGCGCGGTCGAGGAGGGACGGAGCTTGAGCGAGTCGACCGAACCGCTGCACGGCTACTGCGGCTGGGTCGCCGCGCGCCCGGTCGGCGATCCGAACCGGGACTACCACGACCGCGAATACGGATTTCCGATCGGGGACGAGCGCGGGCTCTTCCGCCTGCTCGTCCTCGAGATCAACCAGGCGGGGCTCTCGTGGTCGACGATCCTGAAAAAGCGCGCCGCCTTCGACCGCGCCTACGAGGGCTTCGAGGTGGAGCGCATCGCCTCCTACGGCCCCGCCGACCTTGAGCGGCTCCTGGCCGACCCCGGCATCATCCGCAACCGGCTGAAGATCGGGGCGGCCATCGAGAACGCCCGCCGCCTGGTCGCGCTCCGCCCGGACTACCCGTCCTTCGGCGCCTGGCTGGACGCGCATCACCCGCTCCCCAAGGACGAGTGGGTGAAGCTCTTCAAGCGGACCTTCGTCTTCACGGGCGGCGAGATATGCGGCGAGTTCCTGATGAGCTCCGGCTACCTCGACGGCGCGCATGTCCCGGGTTGCCCGGTCCGCGAACGCGCCATCGCGGCCGGCGCCGCGTGGTCCCGCGCTACTTCTTCCCCTTGAGTTTTCCCTTCGAAGTCTCGACCTTGGCCATCAGGTCCTTGAATCCCTTGGATCCGGGCTTGATGCCGGGCGCTAGCGCCCGCAGCATTGCTTGTATTTCTTGCCGGAACCGCAGGGGCAGGGATCGTTGCGACCGACCTTGGGTACGGCGCGCACCACCGTCGTAGGCTCGATCTCGCCCTCGTCGTAGAGCCAGGCTCCATCGATCTTGCGGAATTCCGCGCGCTCGCGATGGACGTCGCGCAACCCGCCGCGCTCGTAGGTGGCCTCGAAGACGACCACGCCTTCGGAATCGTTCGGGCCGCCCTTCTCGGTCGAAAGCACACGGAGCCCGAGCCACTTGGACTCGCGGCTCCAGGCGGCGGTGGCTTCGGGGTCGACGCCCTCGTCCGTGACGCACGACTTCATGATCCATGCGGTCTCGCCGAGCGCGTAGGCCGTGTACCGGCTCCTCATGAGGGCTTCGGCGTTCGGGGCGAGCGCCTTGCCGTGGATGACCGGAGAGCAGCATTCCTCGTAATCGCGGCCGGAGCCGCAGGGACAGACCTGTTTGGGCACAAGCACCTCCGTTTTTTTTGTATCCCGATACCGGCTCGGCCGG
>JAKLEE010000365.1 GCA_022703215.1 Spirochaetota bacterium
TTCAGCGTGAGGCGGTCGAACATGATGCCGATCTCGGGACCGCCCACGCCCACGTCGCCGGCGGGCACGTCGGTGAGCGGGCCGATCCCGGCGCGGTAGTACAGGAAGTCCGCGTAGGCGCGGAACACGTTTGTCCGCGCGGCGGCGCGCTTCTGATCGTCCTCGCCGCGGAAGGAGGTGTCGCCCAGTATCCCTCCCTTGCCCGCGGAGTAGAAGGGAATGCCGATCCCCATGGTCTTGAAGAGCATATTGGTCGAAAGCGCGCCCTCGCCCGAGAACGAGACGTGCGACTCGTGCGCGCGGATGCCGCCCTTGCCGATGCCGTGCCCGGTCATCCTGATAAAGAGAAAGCCCTTCCCCGTAAGGGGCTCCACGTAGTCGTCGAAGCGCACGCCGCTGAAGCGGATGAGCTGCACGATCTCCTCGTCGGTGAGCGGCCGGCTCTCGCGATCCCTCTCGCGCTCGAAGGGCACCGAGGCCGCCGAGAAGATGTCCTTCAGCGTGCACCAGTAGTAGTCGTCCTTCATGTCGGGGGTGGGGTTGAGCAGGTAGTTCTTCACCAGGCCGAAGGCCTTGGAGCGGATCTCGGCGCTCGGCTCGGCCAGCAGCGCCACCAGCGGCACCAGGTACTCCTTGCGGCGGTCTTTCTGGAGCTCGTCGATGAACGAGAGCTTCAGGTAATCGTCCATGGAGGCCATGCGGTGCATGAGATCGCGCACCGCGAAGGCCGAGATGGGCGCGGGTCGCAGCGGGGAGAGCCGGTTGAAGAGCTCGGACTGCAGAAAAGAGGCCAGGCCGTCGGAGAGGAGCTCCGCGGGCAGGTGCACGCAGACCGAGGCCCGCTCTGAGCCGCCCACGGAGAGGAAGTCCGCGTACTCGCGGATGAAGCGAAGCCCCTGGCGCTCGAAGACGCGGTGGAAGGTTCCCAGGTGCTCGAGCAGGCGCTCGCGCGACACGCAGACGCGCACGCAGCGCTCCGAGGCGACCGGGGAGTCCTCGAGCGTGATGGCGATCTCCTCGCCGGCGGCCATGGCGCCGGTAAGCGCGATCCAGGCGCGGAGCGGGCGCGCCGCCGCGGCCTCGTCCCCGCGGTTGAGCCGCTCCATGACCGACCCGGGGAGCCCCGAGCCGAGGAACTCAACGATCCGCGCGTCGGGAAGGGTAAAGCCCAGCGCGCCGGCGGCTGCGCGCACCGCGTCGCGCGCTTTGGCCGCGATCGGCTTCGTTTCGGCGCGAGCGCCGGTATCGAGGAAGTACGCCACCCGGGTGTCGCACTCGCCGCCGGGCCCCTCGATCCGATAGGCCGACAGGCGCGCCGGGGCGCCGCCCCGCACGAGAAGGCTCACGATGTCCTCGTGCACGCGCGAGGAAAGCTCCACGTCCTCCGAGATGAAAAAGAGCTGCCGCTCGCCGAACGAGCCGCGCACGTCGATGCGCGGCGATTCGCCGTCGGCGCAGGCGCTCTTCTCCTGGTAGCGGTTGTGCTCGATGATGAAGGCCAGCTCCTCGACCCCCAGGCCGAGGTCGCGGATGTCGCCGGAGAGGAAATGGCTGCCCTGGTCCATGCGCCGGAGCGCCGTCCCCAGCTCGCGTTCGATGGTGGATTTTGACAGCTCGGAATTGCCTCTCAGGATGCCGTAGAGACGGGTGAGGTCCTCTCCGTTGAATACGGAGCTCGTAATGCCCCGGGGAAGCGTCCTGTCGGTGGTCTGGTCGTTATGCATGGCTTTCATCCCTCCTGTGGTCGGTGTGGCGCGCGCCACCCTTGAATCCGCTGTAAGAGAACCGGCGGCTTTGTTGTTACACTATAGTGTAATTAAATGCCTTATGGTGTAATATAGGTATCGAGGTAGAAATTTGTCAATATTATTTTGAATTACGGGAGGAGGCGCGGGGATGGAAGGATGAACGAAGGGACGGCCCGGCAGGCCGGGCCGTGATACCCCCTGGTACGCAAGGGGGTTATATGGAAGGTTTACGCGTCCCCGAGCGCGGAGAAAGCCGAAAGCGGCCCGACGAGCAGGGCGTTAAGCCCGGCGAACGAGCCCTTGAAGGTCACGAACTGCCAGAAGCTCATCGAATCCACGCCGAGCACGGTCAGCACGAGCACAAGGACCGGCGTGAGGACGATAAGATAGATCACGCCCATCGCGAA
>JAKLEE010000366.1 GCA_022703215.1 Spirochaetota bacterium
TCCGCGAGCTCGAGGAGGAGACCGGCGTCCGGGAGCTCTACCTCGAGCAGCTCGGCGCCTTCGGCGAGCCGGGCCGCGACCCGCGCGAGCGCGTGGTCACCGTGGCCTACTTCGCGATCGTCAACCTGTTCGACCACCCGGCGCGCGGCGGCTCGGACGCCAGCGCCGCCGCCTGGTTCGAAGCCGACGCTCCGCCGCGGCTCGCCTTCGACCACGCCGACATCCTCGCCGCGGCCCTCGACCGCCTCCGCGGCAAGCTCCGCCGCGAGCCGCTCGCCTTCGAGTTCCTGCCCCGCGCGTTCACGCTGACCCAGCTGCAGCGCTTCTACGAGACCGTGCTCGGCGCGCCGCTCGACAAGCGCAACTTCCGCAAGAAAGTCCTCTCGTACGGCATCCTCGAGGAGCTCAACGAGTTCGAGGCCGGCGCGGCCCACCGGGCTGCGCGGCTCCACCGTTTCGACCGCGACGCCTGGGAACGGCTCCGCGACGCGGGAGGGAGTTTCAGCGTATGAGCGACATGAACCATACGGTCAGGAGCGGTCGCGGGCTGCCCGGCTTCGACCCCCGCGCGTACCGGAACGTCGTGGTCCTCACGGGCGCGGGCGTCTCGGTGGCCTCGGGGATCCGCCCCTACCGCGGGCCCGGCGGTCTCTGGAACGACGCGACGCTCGCGCGGCTCGCGGACATCGAAACCTTCGTCGAGGAGCCGCTCGAGGTGTGGAAGCATTGGTGGAAGCTGCGCGAGCTCGCCCGCGCAGCCGGGCCGAACCCGGCCCACCTCGCGCTGGCGGCCTTCGAGCGAGCGCGGCCCGCAGGCACGCGTTTCACCCTGGTCACCCAGAACGTGGACGGCCTTCACGTCCGCGCGGGCAGCAGCGCCCTGGTCGAATACCACGGCAACGCCCTCCGCACGCGCTGCTCGGACCCGCGCTGCGGCCTCGAGCCCTACGAAGACGCCGCCGAGTCGGGCGAGACGGTGCCGCGCTGCCCCCGCTGCGGCGCGAATTTGCGTCCCGACATCGTGCTCTTCGGCGAGTCCATCCCCGAGGCCGCGCGGGACGCCGTCGAGCGCGCGCTCGCGGCCTGCGACCTCTTCGTCGCGATCGGCACCTCGGCCACGGTCTATCCGGCCGCGCTCTTCGTCGACATCGCCAAGCGCCGCGGGGCGCGCACGGTCTACCTGAACCTGCAGGGCCTCGACGCGCTCGGCGGCTCGGGCAGCTTCGACGAGGAGATCCTCGGCCCCGCGGAAATCCTCGTGCCGCTCCACTTCGCGCCGGGCGCGGCGGAAGTGGACGGGGACCGGGATCCGGACACGCCGACGGGTGCCCGGGACGGCTTCGGAGGCCAGTCGTGATCGGCGCCATCGCGGGCGACGTCCTCGGTTCGCCTTACGAGGGCCACCCTACCAAGGAAAAAGGCTTCAAGCTCTTCCGCGCCCGCGGCCGTCCCACCGACGACTCGGTCCTCTCGCTCGCGGTGGCCGAGGCCATCCTCGACGCCGACGCGGAGGGCCGCTCGCCGCGCTTCGACGACTACCGGGCCAGGCTCCTCGCGTACGGTCGGCGCCATCCCGACGCGGGCTACGGCGGCGGCTTCAAGGCCTGGCTCCATTCCTCCGTCCCGAAGCCGTACGGCAGCCTGGGCAACGGCTCGGCCATGCGCGCCTCCGCGGTCGGCTGGGCTTTCGACACCGAGGACGAGGTGCTCGGGCAGGCCGCGCTTTCCGCCGCGCCGACCCACGACCACCCCGAGGGGATCAAGGGAGCGCAGGCGGTGGCGCTCGCCGTTTTCCTGGCGCGGAAAGGACAGGGGAAAGCGGCAATTCGGGACGCCCTTTCCGATCGTTTCGGGTACTCCCTCGACCGCACCCTCGAGCTCGTCAGGCCATCCTACCGCTTCGAGGTCGGCTGCCCGCTTTCAGTACCGGAGGCCGTGATCGCCTTCCTCGAAGCGGAGGACTTCGAGGATGCGCTGCGCAACGCCGTCTCGCTCGGCGGCGACGCGGACACGCAGGCCTGCATCGCGGGGGGCATCGCGGAGGCGCATTCAGGCTGCGTGCCGCCCCATATCGCCGCCTGGGTCCTGCCGCGCCTCGAGGATGGGCTCTTCTCGACGCTCGAGCGCTTCGC
>JAKLEE010000367.1 GCA_022703215.1 Spirochaetota bacterium
TTCCGGCCACGGCGTGCCGGCCGCCCTCATCACCACGATGGCGAAGGCCAGCTTCCAGTCCCACTCGAGGCACGGGCTCTCGACTGGCGCCATACTCACCGAGATCAACGACGAGGTGTATCGATTCATCGGAGACCTCGAGCATTACCTTTCGGCTTTCCTCTGCGTCCTCGACCTCGAGACCGGCGACCTCATGTTCACCAACGCCGGCCACCATGCCGGCCTGCTCCTGAAGGGCGCGGACGGATCCATAGTCTCGCTCGACACCAAGGGCTACTTCATCGGCAGCTTCGAGGACGGCGCCTACGAGACCCGGCACGTCAAACTGGAGCCGGGAGACCGCGTGGTGCTGTTCACCGACGGCTTCATCGAGGCCCGCAACCATTCGGGCGATTTCTACGAGCACTCGCGCTTCGTCGATTTCGTCAGGGAGCGCGCCGAGCTTGATCCGCAGGATTTCGTGGAAGCCCTGACCATGGACGTGGAGCGCTTCTCGGG
Organism: Spirochaetota bacterium; assembly: GCA_022703215.1. GTDB lineage: Bacteria > Spirochaetota > Spirochaetia > Treponematales > UBA12059 > JAFGNN01. Next base: position 499 of record JAKLEE010000367.1, read on the forward strand.
CGACGCGCCCCAGAACGACGACCGTGCCGTCCTGGTCGTGGATTTCCGGGCTTACGCGACCTCGATCGGCGGGGAGGGGCGCGGCGAGGGAATGGACGCGGCTCCGGAGACCGAGCGTGCGGCGCTGGTCGACGCCTCGGTCGGATCCTTCCGCGAGCGCTACCTGAAGGCGATAGCGCTGCTCAAGTCAGGCGAGTCGGAAGCCGCGGTGCGCGCCCTGTCCTCGCTCAAGGCGGACCGGCCCGAAGACCTGCGCGTCGCGAACAACCTCGGCGTGGCCTATTACCAGTCCGGACAGATCGACAAGGCCTGGGAGGTGTTCCAGTCCGTCCTCGAGCGCTCGCCCGCCGATCCGACGGCGCTGAAGAACGTCGCGTTCATCGAAAAGGCGCGTTCGGGTTTCGTCGAGGCGGATTAGGAAAAGCGCGCCGGCCGCCTCCGGGCGGAGCGGAATCGCCGGAGGCGGCACGGTCATGCATTCAGCGGGCCGGGCCGGACAGCTCCTCCCAGCGGGCAACCGCTCGCCTCAGGTGGGGAATGACGATGGACCCGCCGACTATCAAACCCACGCCGAGTGCTTCGCGGTATTCATCGCTCGTGACACCCTCTTCCTTGGCCCGTATGGTGTGGTAGAGGATGCAGTCGTCGCAGCGGAGGACCAGCGAAGCCACGAGTCCGAGGAGCTCCTTGGTTTTCGAGTCGAGCGCGCCGGGGCGGTAGGTCTGCGAGTCGAGGCTGAAAAAACGCTTGATCTCAAGGCCCGCGAGATCCATGACCTTGTCGTTGAGGGTTGCGCGCTCGGCTTGCCATTCCTGGATGGACTTGTCGAAGAGTTTCGGATCCATGTACGACCTCCGGGGACGGAAGGATAGCATCGCTCGCTGCAGGCCACAAGCGCCGCCGGCTGGGACGGTGGCGTCTGGAGTGGATGGAGCTTATGGAAATTCACTTGACATAATATAGTAAAAACAATATGTTACATCTGCCGATCGAATCCAAGCGGATCGGCGGGCACCTGCTGCTTTCAGGCGCCCCGAAGGGTAGGGACTGAGCGGACTTCGCCGCAAGCGACCCGGAGGAGACAATCATGGCCCGGAAGATCACGACCGAGGAATTCAAGAGCAAGGTATTCGACTGGGAGGCGAGCAAGGAGTGGAAGTACTCCGGCGACCTTCCGGCCATCATCGACTTTTACGCCGACTGGTGTGGACCGTGCAAGATGGTCGCCCCGGTCCTCGAAAAGCTCTCGAAGAAGTACGAGGGCAAGCTGCACGTCTACAAGGTGGACACCGAGGCTGAGCCTGAGCTGGCCGGCATGTTCGACATCCGATCCATCCCGACCATCTTCTTCGTGCCGATGGAGGGCGAACCCCGCTTCGCGATGGGCGCGCTCCCGGAGAAGGAGCTCGAGAAGGCCATCACCGAGGTACTCGGCGTCAGCGCCTAGGGTTGGATGACCAGGCGCTCGGTGTTCTTGAACGCCTCATCTAAAAGCGGCCCGAGGGCCGCTTTTTCGTAGGCTTCGGTCTCGCGCGTCAGGTCGGCCCGTAATAGCGGGTGGGCGGGGCTGAAGATGACGCAGCAGTCCTC
>JAKLEE010000368.1 GCA_022703215.1 Spirochaetota bacterium
CATAGCGGGAACCGGCCTCGTATGGCTGCCCGTGGGCATAGCCCGGATGGCCGCGGGACAGGTGGCGGGCGGTATCGCCATCATCGTCCTCTGCGCCGTCTTTGTGTCGATGCTCGACAACGTCCTCCGGCCCCTGCTGCTCCGCAAGCGCATGAACCTGCACCCCCTGTTCATCTTCTTCTCTATCATCGGGGGCCTCCGGCTCTTCGGCTTCAACGGCCTGATACTCGGGCCGCTCGTGCTGGTGCTCTTCTTCGCGGGCGTCGACCTTTACGCCCGGGCCTACGGCCGCAGGCGCCGCCGCGAGGCCGAGCCCGACGACGGCGGAGCGGCCCCGGTTCGCGACGGGGCGAAGTAGGGCCTCAGCGCTCGAGGCAGGCGAGGTAGGCGTCGTCGATCCTCCGCCCCCCCGCCGTGCGGCCGAGACGTCGCTCGGGGCGGCCGGGGCCGTGGAAGTCCGAGCCCGCGCTCACCCGGAAGCCGAACTCGCGCGCGAGCTTTTCGAGGCGCGCGCAGGCGCCCTCGCGGGCGCCGGGGTGCCAGGCCTCGATGCCGTCGACCCCGTACTCCTTCCACTCGCCGAAGAGCAGCCTGAGACGCGCCCAGGACACGAAGAGCGACATGGGGTGGGCGACGAACGCGAGGCCCCCCGCGCGCTTGACCGCCGCGACGGCCTCGTCGAGGGGCAGGCAGGATTTGGGCGACCAGAAGGGCCGGTGCTTGCCGAGGTACCTGTCGAAGGCGTCCTGGCGGTTCTTCGCGGCCTTGCGCGCGACGAGCCAGTCGGCGATGTGCGGCCGGCCCACCACGCCGCCGGAGGCGTCGCGGAGCTCGCCGTAGTCGCCCTCGATGCCCGCCTCGCGCATGCGGTCGAAGATGCGCTCGTTCCGCTCGTGGCGCGATTCGGCCAGGCCCGCGCAGACCGCGGCGAGCGGGCCCTTCCAGTCGCGGAGCTCGAGGCCGAGCAGGTGGAATTCGCCGGGCGCGAAGGAGATCTCGAGCTCGACGCCCGGCACGAGGCGAAGCCCCGCGGCTGAGGCGGCGGAGAGGGCCTCGTCGATGCCGGCCACCGTATCGTGGTCGGTAAGCGCGAGCGCGGAGACGCCGTCCTTGACGGCGCGCGCGACCAGGTCCGCGGGGGAGAGCGAGCCGTCGCTCGCGGTGGAGTGGGAGTGCAGGTCGATCACGGGCCCAAGCATACCCGCGGAAGGCGTCCGTGTCTCGGTCCGTGCTGTGCCACGAAGCTTCCGGGCAGGGAAATGCCCCGCGATGTCACGAAGCTTCCGGGTTCCGCGAAAATGCGCTTGACACGACGGGCGGAGTCGTGTTTCTATCCCGAGCATCGTGAACGAACGACGTTTCGCCCTCGGCACCGCCCTCCTCCATCATCACGGCCACCACAGCGCGGCCGCGATGCGGGTCGGCGCGTTCCGGGACTAGCGGGACGCGACAACGACCAGAGCGCCGGCCGGAAGGCCGGCGTTTTCGTTTCCTGAAGGAACGGCGCCGGCTTCGAACGAGGCCGGCGCCGTTTTTTACGGTCCCGCCCCTCGCTTCGGTCCTCCGGCGCCTCAAAAAAGGGGAAACGGATGGAAACGGGAACGAAGCTCCGCATCGGCCTGCCGAAGGGCCGGATGCAGGAGGCGGTGCTCGCGCTGCTCGCCGAGGCGGGCCTCGCGGTCAGGCTCGGCGAGCGCGACTACCGGCCGATGGTGGCCGGGGGCGGCTTCGACGCCAAGCTGCTCAAGAGCCAGAACATCGTCGAGATGCTCGCGACGGGCACGCGGGACCTCGGGTTTGCGGGCGCGGACTGGGTGCGCGAGCTCGGGGCCGACCTCGTGGAGGTGCTCGACACGGGCTTCGACCCGGTCACCCTGGTGGCCGCGGCGCCGGCGGCCTCGCTCGGCCCCGGCGGGGAGCTGCCGCGCAAGGCCCTCGTCGTCGCGAGCGAGTACGAGGCCATAGCGCGCGCCTGGATCGCGGAGCGCGGCCTCGAGGCGGTGTTCGTGCGCTCCTACGGGGCGACCGAGGCCTTTCCGCCCGAGGACGCGGACGTGATCATCGACAACGTGGCG
>JAKLEE010000369.1 GCA_022703215.1 Spirochaetota bacterium
GCGCCTTCCGCGCATCCCGCGCGCCTTGACGGCGAGCGACCGGCGGCCGATACTGGCCCCTGCCGGCGCGCTCGACGCCCGGTCGCACGGGGAGGTGCCCGCCATGGTTTCCCTCGGTACAGCAGCAATCCCCTTCGCCGTCGCGGCCGTGATCGCCGTGGCCGTCATCGCCATCGTCGTGGTCGTGGTCGGCGGCCGCGTCCGTGGCTCGCGGCGGCGCATCGACCTGTTCTCCGAACGCGGTGCCGCCGCCTTCCTGGCGAGCGCGTACGCGGAGGTCTCGCTGTCGCGGACGCGCGCATCGTTCTACCGCGACAGCCAGTACCAGTCCTTCAGCGAGGAGGAGCTCCCCCTGGACGCCAGGGAGCGGCCGTCCACGGACAGCACGCGCTGCGAGGATACCCTCAAGGTCCTGGCCACGGACGATTCAGGCTCGACCCACCCCGTCTTCGTCGTCCCGTTCTCGACGGAAGCCGCTGCCCGACTCTCCGCCCTCGTCGAGGACTGGAAGGCTCGCCACCCGGCCGGCGGCCGCGTCCCCGGGAAGGATGCCTGAGCATGGGCTTCGCAGGCTTCGGCCCGGCCACCCGGGAATTCCTCGCCGACCTGTCGTCGCACAACGACCGCGCCTGGTTCGAGGACAATCGCGAGCGCTACGATACCGACCTGCGCGAACCCGCAGAGGCCTTCATCCTGGAGCTCGGCCCGATGCTCGAGCGGGAGTACCCGTCGGTCCTGTACGACACGCGGCGCAACGGCTCGGGCTCGCTCATGCGCATCCACCGGGACGTGCGCTTCTCACCGGACAAGCGCCCCTACAAGGAGAACCTGGGCATCATCTTCCCGCTCGCGCCGGGCAAGAAGGTCGAGCAAGACATGTTCTATTTCCATATCGAGGCCGGGAGCGCGTTCTTCTACGGCGGCCGGCACGTCTTTCCGCCCGACGCGCTCGAGCGCTACCGGCAGGCGGTCGACGACGCGCGGAGGGGACCGAAGCTGCAGACCGCGCTCAAGCGGCTTGAAGGCTTTGGCCTGCGCCGGATGGAAGATCCCGCGTACAGGCGCGTTCCGCGCGGCTACCCGCCCGACCACCCGCGCGCCGCATTGCTAAGGCAGGCGGCCATCGGCGTCGGCGTGGACCTGTCTCCCGACGAGCTCGCATCGCCCGGCCTGCCCGCGCGCTGCCTCGCGGCCGCCGCATCGATGCGCCCCCTGATGGACTGGCTCGCCGCGCTGGGGGCGTAGAAAGCGGGCCGCTCGGGCCAGCGGCGCTGTTCCCTGCACGGACCTCCGTTCTACGGCCCCGCTTGACGGAATCACGGACCGGCCTCATCATCGAGCCGTCCACCGGGGAGGTATCCAGGTTGAAGCGCACCGCATTCCGCCTTGCCCCGGTCTGCGCGCTGTTCGTCGCGCTCGCGCTCGCCGGCTGCGCGAGCGCCGGATCGGCCGCCATCCCCGCCGGGGATACCCCCGCGGTCCCGGTCGTATACGACCCGGTCGTGTCTGCCCCGGTCGACCGGTTCCCGTTCTCTTCGCCGCCCCCGGGCTGGGATCGCGCGCCCCTGGATTACGAGGAACTGGTGGCCATGCTGGCCGAAGGTCGCGACCCGGATGCCCGCTTCGGGAGCGGAGCCACCCTGTTCCACTGGGTGTTTTCCTCCCACGGCTTCACCTACTATGTCGGCCCGGCGGTCAAGGCGCTCCTCAACGCGGGCGCGAGTCCGGTCGGCCTCGACGAGCGGGGCACCAGCCTCCTGCACCTGTTGCTCCAGAAGGGCCTGCACCTGGGCGACGAGCTGATGGCCGGCCTCGTCCGGCTTTCCGACCCGAATGCGACAGGCCCCGACGGGCGCACTTCCGTCTCGCGTTGCGCCGAGCTCATCCTCGCGGACTATTTCTACAATACGTGGCGTCCGGTATTCGAGGCGCTCATCGCCGCCGGGGCGGATCCCAACACGCTCGCCCCGGGCGAGGAGCCGCTTGCCCTGGTCATGGCGCGGAGCTTCGCCACGAGAGACAACGGATCCCTCCTTCTGGGCCTGTTGCTTGACAGCGATGCGGACCT
>JAKLEE010000037.1 GCA_022703215.1 Spirochaetota bacterium
CCCCGGTGCGGTTCATGCGGCCGAGCTCCACGAGCGGCGTGTTCCCGACGGCTTCCAGTATCGATTTCAAGAGTGCCATTGCCTTCTCCTTTTCACCGGCCCGGGGCCGGCACCTTTCCGCTTTCCTTCACCAATTGGGTCTCCGCCGCAGCCGGCCTCTCTTGCGCCGGCCCGCCTGACGCTTTCAGATCGACCAGTCCCATGCACCGCCCCGCGATGCGAGGTCCTCGAGCGTGACGCCCGCGACCCACGAGCGCATCGCGCCCTCCAGCCCCGAGCGCAGCACTTCGATGGCCGGATCGAGCACGCCGCCGGCCGGGTCGAGTTCGACGAGCGGTCCTTCGAGGACCTCGAGCACCCGCGCCAGCGCTATGCGCGAAGCCGGGAGCGCGAGTGAGACACCGCCCCGATAGCCGCGCGCGGCGCTCACCAGGCCGGCCGACTTGAGCGGCGCCACGAGCTTGGCAAGGTAGGCCGCCGGCGAGCCGGTGTGCCCCGCGAGCGCCGCCAGGGTCAGGCCCTCTCCCCCCGCGCGAGCGAGTACGGCGAGGGCCTTGAGCCCATGAACGGCACGGGCGCTCAAACGCATCGTACGCCCTCATTCATGCCTGAAATGAGCATCTTTGTCATATTAATACCTTACTATTTTACTTCTATTCAGTCAAGGCCGCGGGTTCGCGCGCCAAGGCCGCGGGACGGTCCGGGCCGGTCCTCATCGCCGCTTTCGGCAGCGCCGCGCCCGCTTGCGCCGCCCGCCTTCGTCCGGCTAGGCTCCGCCCGATGAAGAACGCAAGCACCACAGTCGCCAAGCTCGTCGAGGTCGCGCTCCGCCGCTGGTCCATGATCGAAGCGGGCGACCGGATACTCCTCGGGGCTTCGGGCGGCAAGGATTCCACCACCCTCGCCCTCGACCTGGCGGCCAAGCGCCGCTGGTGGCCCGTTTCCTTCGAACTCGCGGCCCTGCACGTCGCGACTGATGTCGGGACGAGGCCCGAGCTCGGCCCGATCAGGAAGCTCCACGAGGACGCGGGCATCGAATGGATCGAGCTCGAAGTGCCCGTGATCGGGCGTCTGAAAGCCGGCGAGAAAATGAACTGCTACTGGTGCTCGACGCAGCGCCGCACCGAGCTCATCCGCCACGCGCTCGCCAACGGATACAACAAGATCGCGCTCGGGCACCATCTCGACGACATCGTCGAAACCCTCGTCATGAACATGCTCCACAAGGCGGAGATCTCCACCATGCCGCCCGTCGTACGCTACGTGAAGTACCCGCTCTCGGTCATCCGTCCCCTGGCGCTGGTCGAGGAGCGGCAGATCGTCGCGTGCGCGCTGGAACGGGGCTTCGGCGCCTTCACCTGCACCTGCGGCTACGACGGGGCCTCGCGCCGCAGGGAAGTCCGCGCCAAGCTGGCCGCGCTCACCGAGGGTTCCTCGAAGCTGAAGCGGAACCTGTTCGATTCGATGTCGAAGGTGAACGTCGAGTACCTGACCGGACCCGTCCCGCCGGAGGGCGAAGCGGGGGTATAGTGGAGGTACGGAGCCTCGCCACATGCGTAAAACCCGGGCGCTCGCGGTCCTCATCCTCGCTATCCTCGGCACCACCGCAGGCGCGGAGCCTTTACCCGACCTGACAGGCCTCTGGCGGACGACGCACCCACGCGAGGACTGGGGCGAGGTGCTCGTCCAGTTCTACCCGCTCGAGGGTCTCAAGGAGGCGCCTCGCTGGGAGGTCTCGATCTGGCGCGAGACGGACACCGGGCTCCGCAAGCTGCGCGACGGACTCTTCGGCGAGGCCCGGTTCGCGGAATTGGCCGAACGGGACGGCGCGGCCGCGCTGCTTTGGCTGGCCGCGGACGGGCGGGAGCTCGGCTCGAACCGGGTCGCGGCCTTCGAATCGGGCGCGCGCCTCGCGCTCGCGCCGGAGGGCGGAGACCCCATGCGCGGCGTTCCCGTCGAGCTCGCGTACTCGGGCGGGGTCCCCCTCGCGCCTGCGCGGCTCCTGCCGGTTCCCGAACTTTCGGGCGTCTGGTCGCTCGACCATCCCCGGACCGGCCGGGTCGCCGTCCGCTTTTCGCCGACGGGCGAAGGCGACTGGCTCGTGGAGACGGTGCGCGAACTGCCCGGCTCGGGTTGGGCCTTCGTGCGCGAAGGGCTTTTCGGCGACCAGGATCACTCGGGCTCGGTTTCGCGCGTCGCCCTCGAACGGTCCGACGGCGAGTGGTGGCTCGCCTGGAGCGAGCCGGACGAACCGCGCGCCGCGCGCCGGGACCGCGTCGCCACGATCTACCGCGACGGTTCCATCGGCTTGGGCCAGTCCGGGGGCGGCGGCGGCCTCGACGAGCTCGGGCGCTTGACGCCCCTCGCGGGGCCGGAGGCGCGTTCCGGCACGGCAGCCGGCCTGCTCGATCTCGGCGGCCTCTACGCCTACCGGGCGGCCGGCTCCGCGGTCGTGCAAGCCCTGTCCGTCCGGCGCTCGGGAGCGACGGCCGACGGCTTGCCGCTCTACCGCCTCGAGCCCGAGCATCCCGAGCGGGCGAGCGCGCCGCCCGCGTCCCCGCCTTCGGCCTTTCCGCACAGGCTCGTCGCGACGGACGCGGAGGATGGCCGCCCCCTCCTCCGCTTCATCGATCCGTCGGGCTTCGTCGAGGCACTCGAGGCCTTCGATATCGCGCTGGACGGAAGCTTCTCCGTGCGCGCGTTCGTCCTCGGCGGAGGAAGCGCGGCCGGCCGCTTCGAGCGCCTCCCGGATCCCGGCGCGCCGCCCGTCTCCGGGGAAACGGCCGGCGGCCCGGCGCCGGGAACAGGGGACGACGGGCCGCCCTCGCCGCGCGCGGCTGCGCTCGAGCTCGCGAAGGTTCGGTGGGAAACCCTGCCCCGCCCGCTCCGCGCCGACTGGGAGGCGTTCTCGAACTGGAAGCGGACCCTCACCGGAGGCTGGAAGGCCGGCAACCTCGATCCCCGCGGCTACGCGGGCCCGGAAATCCCGACCTCCCCCGCGGACGATTTCGCCTCCTTCGTGGCGGAGCTCGCGCTCGAACCGGCCTTCCTGGACGCGCGCGGCCGGGCCGCGTACCGCTTTCCCGACCGGGCGCGCTTCGTCGCCGAACGCTGCCCCGGCGTCGTGGAATCAGTGCAGGCAGCGGCCGGGCCTCCGCCGGCGGCGTTCCCGGCCGTCGCGCCGGTGCCGCCACCCGCGTCGCCCGAACCGACCGCGCCCGCGTCGGCGGAGCCGGCCCCGCCCTCCCCGCCACCCGCGCCCGCGCGGCTCGACCCTTCGACCATCACCGGCGTCGAGCTCGTGGTGACGAGCCCCTCGTCCGCGTCCATCGCCTCGATAGCGGGACACACGCTGCTGCTCGTGCGGCGCGCTGGCGACCGCCCCGACGGCTCTGATTCGCTCGTCTACGGCTTCGTGGGCGAGACCGCCCGCGACCGCGCGGCGGGCGTCCGCGGCTTCCTCTACGCCTGGCGCGGCATCACGGGCCGCTACCGCTCGACCCTGAGCGTCGAAACCTTCGCCGAACTCGCCTTCCGCGGCGTCGTCATGGAAAACCGCGCGGTGCTCCGCTATCCCCTTTCCATGTCGCGCGCGGAAATCGAGCGGCTCGCGGAACGCCTCGACGCGCAGCGGCTGGCCTGGTCCGGCTCCTACCGCTTCTTCGGCGACAACTGCGCGAGCCTTCTCGTGGACGCCCTCAACGCGGCCTTCGAGCCGGACGCGCGCATCGAACTCGACGAGGCCATAGTCGCGCCCATGCTGGTCCTCTCGCGCCTCGCCCTGGCGGGGCGCATCGACGGCGTCGCGCAACCGGAGGAGAGGACCCTCGGCGAAAACGCGCGCGAGGCCGCGCGGGAGATCGCGGAACTCGCCCGGCGGATGCGGACCCTCCTTCCGCCGGAAGGCCGCGAGGAGCTCGACGGCATCCTCGCCCGCTCGCTGGCCGAGGCCGGCGCGGAGATCCGGCGCGACGGGCTTTTCCGCGAGCCCTTCATCGCGCGCGCCGCGGGCGGACGGGCCGAAGCCTACGCCGACCTGGCTGATTTCTGCGTCGGAGGCGCGGGTCTTGGCGACGCGGAGCAGAGGGAACTCTGCGAGCTCGGTCTCCGCTGGCTCGAGGCCGCCTTCGAGCGCGAGCTCTTCCAGGCCGTGCCGCAGTCCGTCCGCTCGTCCTGGGCGAAATCGGACGGCATCCCGCGTGCGCTCGAGCGGGACCTGGTCGAGCGCGCGGGATACCGGGTCCGCTCGCGCCGCGAGAACTCGCCCGAGATCGCGGCGTTGCGCCTCGCTTCTTCCCGGCTCAGGCTCCACGCCGACTCGTCCTGGCCCGAAGCCGCGTTCTACGGCCTCGCGCGGCGCGTCCGCGCGGAACGCGACGAAGCCAGGGCGCTCGAAGCCGAAGGGGCATATTTCGGCAACGCCTACTACTTCAGGAAGGTCGCTTCCGGAGCGCGCCTCGGCGCCGACGGCGCGGTCGGCTTCGCCGCCTGGTCCACCGCGCTCTATCGCGGCGAGCTCGGCGACGATTCGGAGAGCGCCCTCAAGCGCGAGCTCCGCCTGGTTTTACTCGATTCGGAACTGCGCATCGAGACGGCATCGGGACTTTCGCCCCTCGCGGCGTCGGGCGGCGGACTCGTCGTCAGGAGCTCAGGCACGGTGCTGGACCTCGAGACGGTCGCGCGGCCGGACGCGACGGACCGCCCGGCTTTCCTGAATCCGGGCTTCGGCCTCACCGTGTTCGAGAGCTCCTCGGTGCTCTGGGACGGCGAGCGCCTCTTCCCCGGTTCAGGCGGACCGGCCAGGCTGCTCGAGGCTCGGGCAGTGCTCAACCTTTTCGAGCTCGCCGATTTCCGGCACTACCTCAACCTGGCCGCCGGCGTCTCGCTCCTTTCCGGGGCCGGAGAACCGGGAAGCTCCTTCCTCGACGGCCTGGCGCTCGGCATGCCGCTCAAGGTCGAGGCGAAATTCCGCGTCGCGTCCACGGACGGCGCCGCGTTGAGGATTTCGGGCGAATGGCTGGAAATCCTCAGCGAAGACAAGTCGAGCTCGTGGTTCGCCGCCTCGGCCCGGCTCGAGTGGCCGCTCGGCCGGCGTACCAACGCCAGGCTCCGGCTCGAGGCGGCCGCCACGGCGAGCCTCGGGAATCCGGCCCGGACCGACGGCCTCGCGGGGGCGGAGCTGGAGCTCGCCGCGGGGCTGAGCTTCTAGCTGAGCCGCCGTCTCCTGGCGCCGCCTGACGGGAGTCCGCGCCGGGCGCATCGGGCGCATCGGGCGCGGAACTTTACTGCATGCGGATATCGTGCAAAAGGGATATACTTCTTCCAGGGCTTCAGGCGAACGGCACGCCAGCGGCTCGCCGTCCACCCGTTCGCCCCGACGGAGGCAGTTCGATGAACAAGGCGCTCGCACTCGCCATCGCGGCGGTTTATCTGGCCTCGCAGGCTCCGGTCGCCTTCGCCCAGGAAAGCGCCGGCATCAGCGAGGAATCATCGCAACAGTCGATGCAGGATTCCACCCAGCAGAGCTCGGCGGCCACTTCGGAGCAATCGTCGGCCAATTCGGAGACCTCGTCGCAGGACTCCTCCGAGCAGAGCTTCGCCCAGTCGACCGATGGAACCACCGCCGGCAGCGCCGACGGGAACACCGGCACGGTCGTGCTGGTGGTGGCCGGCGCGGTCGTCGTGGTGGCCATCGTCGGCGTCGTGCTGACCGTACGCGCCTCGAACGTGCGCGAGGAGGCGGTCCTCGATCTCCAGGACCAGATCTACCTGTCGGAAGGTCCCGACTACGAGACGCTCGCCACGTTCTTCGAGCTCGATCCGCGCGTCATCGGCCGCGTCCACGACGAGCTCGCGCTCGCGCGCGGTCCCGTCGAGACGAACCAGGACGCGGCCGACTTCCTGGCCGCCTTCCTGCTTGCCCTCTCGGAGCGCTCCGAGGCCCTCAAGGCGCGGCTCGGCCCGTCCTGAAACCGCGTCGGCGCGGACGGGAGCCCGCGCCGCAATGGCCTCGCCAGCCTGGGCCTCAGCGGCTCGTGCTGAGCGCGCGTTCCCGTTCCGCGCGTTCGAGCGCGAGGGCTATCAGGCGGTCGACGAGCTCCGGGTACGGCACGCCCGAGGCCTCCCAGAGCTTCGGGTACATGCTGATCCGCGTGAAGCCGGGCATCGTGTTGATCTCGTTGACGACGAGGCCGCCGTCGGGACGGAGGAACATGTCGACGCGCGCGAGTCCCTCGCATTCGAGGACGCGAAAGGTCCTGAGCGCGAGTTCGCGCGCGCGACGCGCGACGTCCTCGGGAAGCCCGGCGGGGATTTCGAGCGCAGCGCCGTTCTCGTCGAGATATTTCGCCGCGTAGGAGTAGAAGTCGGCGTTGGCGCGGATCTCGCCGACCACGGAAGCCTCGGGCGCTTCGTTCCCGAGCACCGCGCACTCGAGCTCGCGGCCCTCGATGAATTCCTCGACCAGGACCTTGCGGTCCCAGCGGAAGGCCCCTTCGAGCGCGTCGCCGAATTCCGCCGCGGAGCGCACCTTCGAGACGCCGACGGACGAGCCCATGTTCGCGGGCTTCACGAAGACGACCGGACCGAGGCGCTCCGCGACCGACTCCCAGGCGGGCTCGGGATCGTGCTTCCGGAGCGCCAGGAAATCCGCCACGGGTATGCCCGCGTCGCGGAGCAGGCGCTTCATCACGTCCTTGTCCATGCCGACGGCCGAGCCGAGCACGCCCGCGCCGACGAAGGGTATGCCGGCCAGCCTGAGGAAGCCCTGCGCGGTGCCGTCCTCGCCGAGGGGGCCGTGGAGTATCGGGAAGGCGACGTCGATCGCGGCGCCGGCGAGGGCCGGACCCGCGGGCGCAGGCCCCGGCACCGCGGGGCGGGCGGCGACGGGCACCAGCCTGCCGCCGGATTCCGGCGCGAAGGTCACCTCGTCGCCCGAGGCCGCAAGGGCGATGCGCGAAGGATCGTCGGCGTCCAGCAGGAAACCGGAACGGTCGCCGAGGAGCCAGCGCCCCTCCTTGTCGATGCCGATGAGGACGGGCTCGTAGCGGTCGCGGTCGAGCGCGTCGATGACGTTGCGCGCTGACTGGAGCGAAACCTCGTGCTCCGCCGACTTGCCCCCGAAAATGATGGCCACTTTGAGTTTCCGCATCGTTCCCTCTCGGACTGGAATCGCGAAGCGCGCGATCGACGGCCCCCGGACCGGGTCGGCCGCGGATCGCGCGCGCTCAGGGCTCCCGGCCGGCCGCGCCCGCCGGATCCGCGCGGCGCAAGGTCCGCACGAGGGGCTCCGAGCGCTCCATGACGAGGGGGAAGTCGGAAGGCCCGAGCTCCCAGCATTCGCCGTCCACCTGGGCCAGGATCTTCTGGTCGTAGTCGATCTCGAGGCGCTCGGCCGTGAAGAGGTCGGCCATGGGAAGGCCGCGGTGCAGGCCGCGCGCGATCGGACCCTTGCGGATCAGTTTCTGGAAGAGCGACATCTGGAAGATGACGCAGGCGTTGTCGTCGTCCGGCAGGATGGGCTTGTTGGAGCCGTAGGTGCGCCGCCCGGAAATGCCCAGGGCCACGAGCAGGGTCTCGCGGCGCAGTTCCCGCACCGGCCGCCCGTCGGGGCCGAAGGCGCGGACGCCCATCGGGACCACTTTGAGGATACGGTCGTAGAACACCGACATCACGTCGAGCAGCAGCTTGTAGGAGTCGCCGGGCATGCTGCTCTTGAGCCGGTTGGTCAGGTGCGCCACGTAGGCGTCGAAGCCGATGCTGGCGATGTTGAACGCCATGTGGGCCGGACGCGAAGGATCGGCGGAGACGACGCGCACGCAGGGCGTCATGATGAAGCCGCCGGGCTCCACCAGGCGGCCGAGCGCGTCCTGGAGGTCGCGGCCGTCGGACCCGTCGTTGCCGGTACCCATGGGCAGCCTGAGCACCGTAACGCGCCCGCGGCGCTCCGCGTCGAGGACGGCGAGCGCCGAGAGCACCTCGTGGCTGGTGCCGTCACCGCCCGCGGCCACGACGAGGCGTTCCCCGTCGGGGGAAGTGGATGGAGCTTCCGCGAACGCGCGCGCCAGCTCGGCCGCGTGCCCCGGACGCTCGGTCAGGGCGAGAGCGAAATCGACCGGAGCGGAGCGTCCGGACTTTCCCGCCTCCGCGCGCGCCAGCAGGGCTTCCAGCTCCGCGAGCCGCCTGCGGTACACCCGCCGCCGCGTAAAACCGCCCGCGCTCGGGTTCGCTATCATCAGGACGGAGAGCGGCCTTTCCCCGAATGCGCCGGTACGCCGCGCGAGGCGTTCCACGCCATCCGCTATCGCTTCGATGCTCATGGAGAGCGAGCCTAGCACCGAAACCCGGGGGCAACAAGCGAGAAGTGCGCCTTGCGCCCGCGCCGCTTCGCGCCTACGATAGTGCTGAGGACATCGTACGCGGCCCGGCCGCGGTGAACATCCGGGAGGCAAACCAATGGCAGACACCACGCTCATCGAGGCGATCAAGTCCGGACTCAAGGGCGAGCTCGACTCCATCACCATCTATTCCGAAGCGGCGATGAAGGCCGACGGCGAGGTCCAGCGCTTCTTCCTCGAGCGCGCGGCCGAGGAGAAGCGCCACCATGACTGGCTGCTCTCCTACTGGAAGGAGCTCGAGGGCGGCGCGACCCCGTCCCGCAACCTGGCGGCGGAGGCCGCGGCGCAGGGCACCCGCTCGCCGATGCTGAGCGATGAGTTCCTCAAGCGAGTCGGCGAAAGCCAGGCGCTCTCAACGGCGGTCGCCGCCGCCACCCTGCTTGAAGCGAACGCCATCAAGCACTATGCCGCCGCGGCCGAGAAAGCGCCGGCAGGGCCGCTCCGCTCCTTCCTGGAATCTCTTTCGAAGTGGGAGGCGCGCCACTACGAGGAGCTCATCCGCATCCAGGACGAGTCGCGGCGCTTCTGGTTCGACGCCCACCATTTCGAGCCGTTCTAGGCGGCCGCCGCCCGGGCGGAGCCGCACGCGGCCGCGCCCGGGCGGAAGCCCTACTCGAGGGTCAGGTTGAAAGCGTAGTACTCAATCCGGGGCGACGTGGAAGTATGGACCTTGATGTAGTAATCTCCCGGCTCCAGGTCGAGCGCAAGAGTCTCTCCTACCCCCACGGAATCAAGGATATTTCCAAGAGCGCTGTCCTCGATGACCTGGACCAGGTTGGACTGAGAAAGCTCGGTCACGCGATCGAGCCGGAGCCGGGTCGGCTCGGTCAGGGAGATGACGTACCAGTGGTCATCTCCCTCGTAGTCGAGCTCGCCCTTGATCCGATACCCTTGGCCCTTGTCGCACTCCTCGACGATCCGGGCGGTCACGCCAAAATCCTGCCTTTCTCCCGGAAGGCCCCATTCCTTGTGCGTGAAGCGCAGGTCCAGGGTCAGAGGATCGAAGGCGACGCCCTGGTCATCGACGACGTTCACCGTCACTTTGGCTTCATACGTATGGGCGAGGTGTAGTGGAAGCCACCAAACTTCCGTGTCGAGATCGATTTCATCGTCCCAGTAGATCGAGAATTCCTCGGACTCGGCGGGATCCCCGTACGAGGATTCGGTCACTTCGACCGTTAAAGTACAGTCGATCCGACCGTAGTTCCCGAAGCCCCCTTCCGCCACGAGCTTGTACCGGAAATCCTCGGGAGCGTCGAGTACGATGCTCCTGCCCTCGACATAGTCACCGTCGGGTCCCACGAGGTGGAGCCCCGGCGTCGAAAAAAGGTCGCAGGAAGCCAGGAAACCGAGGATCAATAGCGAGGGAAACAATTTCTTCATGCCAACTCCCTATGAATCATACCTACTATCAGGGCCATTCGCTGAGTGACTATAGGTTCGGGTCGAAAGGCAGTCAACGGTCCGGGAAAATTCCCGGCCTTGCCATGGCGACGGATCGGCGCGATTGCGACGCTCTGGCGCGCGGACTATAGTTCTTTACGGCGGAGGACGGAACCATGCCCGACAAGCTGCTCGAATCGATCGTCGACACCATTTCCGAAGGCGTCTACTTCACCGACCGCGACCGCCGCATCACGTTCTGGAACAGGGCCGCGGAGCGCATCACGGGCTTCAGGGCCGGGGACGTGACGGGCAGCCGCTGCCGCGACAACATCCTCCGTCATGTCGACGAGAAGGGCACCGAGCTTTGCGTCCACGGCTGTCCCCTGGCCGCCACCATGGCGGACGGGCAGCCCCGCCAAGCCCAGGTCTGGCTGCACCACCATGACGGGCACCGCGTGCCGGTGGACGTCCGGGCCGCGCCCGTCACGGACTCCTCCGGCGCCATCGTGGGGGCCATCGAGATCTTCGCGGACCGCTCCGACCGCGGCGCCGTCATGGAGGAGCTGGAGCGCCTCAAGAAGGAAGCCCTCGTCGACCAGCTGACCCGCGTCGGCAACCGGCGCTACGCCGACATGGCGCTCGAATCCCGTTTCCACGAGCTCGAGACCCACAAGGTGCCCTTCGGCGTCGTCCTGTTCGACGTGGACCACTTCAAGAAGGTCAACGACGCGCACGGCCACAACACGGGCGACCGCGTCCTCGTCATGGTCGCCACCACCCTGGCCGGAGCGCTCCGGAGGCTGGACGCGGTGGCGCGCTGGGGCGGCGAGGAATTCCTCGTGATCGCGCCGAGCGTGGATCTCCCGACCCTCGAGCACCTCGCCGAGCGTTGCCGCATCCTGGTGCAAGCCGCCTGGCTCGACCTGGAAGGCGGCGGCAAGCTCGAGGTGACCATGTCGGGCGGACTGGCCATGGCCGAACCCGGAGACGACGCGGCGAAGCTCGTGGGCCGCGCCGACGCGCTGCTCTACAAGGCCAAGGAGAGCGGCCGGAACCGCGTCCTGGCGAACTGACCATCGGATCCATCGCACACACAGACACCAAGGCACGAGGGTCAAGGTATGGGGTGGTCCATCCGCCCCTTGGTGTCTTCGTGCCTTTATGTGAGAGTATTTCCCGGTGACGCGAACGGGGCCGCGGCAGCCTTGCCCGCACGGCTTTATATTACTATTTTAATAATGTTAAGCGAGCGCCCGAGCGAAATGGGCAATGACCGACGCCGCGCGCGAAAAGGAGAACGAGATGCCCTTCACGCTTCCGGATCTTCCATACAGCTACGACGCCCTGGCTCCCGCCATAGACGAGGAGACCATGCGGCTCCACCACGACAAGCACCACCAGGCCTACGTCGACAACCTCAACAAGGCGGTGGCCGGCACCGAATACTCGGAGTGGAAAATCGAAGCACTGCTCCGCGAGCTCGGCAGCCTGCCTGAATCGATCCGCACGGCGGTGCGCAACAACGGCGGCGGACACGCGAACCATTCGCTCTTCTGGACCCTGCTTTCGCCCACGGGCGGCGGCAAGCCCTCGGGCGCACTCGGAGCGGCGATCGACAGGGAGCTCGGAGGCTTCGACTCGTTCAAGGCCGAACTCACCAAGGCGGCCATGTCGCGCTTCGGCTCCGGCTGGGCTTGGCTGGTCCTGACGCCCGGCGGAAAGCTGGCGGTGAGCTCGACTCCGAACCAGGACAGTCCGCTCTCCGACGGCCACGCGCCGATAGTCGGTATCGACGTGTGGGAGCACGCCTACTATCTCACCTACCGCAACCGGCGCGCCGAGTGGGTCGATGCCTTCTTCCGCCTGATCGACTGGAAAGCCGCCGGGCGGATCTACGAAAACGCAATCAAGTAGGCAAGCTCGGAACTCCGGTACCCACACCAAGCCCACGGAGAAGCGAAGCGATGGCTTTCCCCTTCGCTCCCTGGCTTGGTGTATTTATTTGAGCAGGCGCCTGTCTGTCAGAAGCTCTTCCGGATTCCCTCGGCCGAGCCGAAGGCCTTGAAGAGGTCGCCGGCCAGGAAGCGCGGCGGGTTCCCCTTCTTGCCCGGGTAGCTGGCCATGTAGAGGGGCGAGTTGATGACCTTGCCCGACTCGTCCTTCCAGTCCGCGGGCCGGCGCAGGTTCATGCGTTCGACCGTGATGCCGTAGAAGTAGTTGTCGTGCAGGTAGTGGATGGTCCCGTCGTCGTCCACCTGCACCACGATGCCGGCATGCGTGAGAGGGTCGTTGCCGAACTTGCCGTCGCCGTTCCGGTCCCAGGTGTCGTCCCAGAAGATGGCGTCGCCCACCCGCGGCTCGCGGCCCGGCAGCAGCACCTTCCGGTCACGGAGGCTCTGGTGCAGCCGCGAGACGCCGTTGCCCTCGTAGCGCCCGAAATCCACCGTGACGTCGATGCCGGCGCCCCAATAGGCGGCGCTGACCGTGCCGATGCAATCGAGGGTGAAATTCCGGCCGCGCACCGCGACCTTCTCTTCGTGCTTGCGGCCCTTCAGCGCGAGCGCCGATTCGCGGACGGCCTCGCGGAAATCGGCCTCGGCCTTCGGAATCGCGGACGCGGCCACGGGCGTGACCTCGGCGAAGTCGGCGGCCCCCGGCGTGCCGGAAACCTCGGGCTCCCGGTCGCGGACGATGGCGATATGCCAGCCGGCGCAGGAGGAGGCGAGGAAGGCTGACGCGGCGACGGCCAAGGCCGGCGCGCGGAGGCGGCCGCGACGCGCGGCGCTTCCCCGGCCTGCAGCTTCGCCGGACCCCGTCGCGGTCGGATATCCCATGGGCGTCTCGCCTCCCTTCGCGTCAACCGCTCGATACGCGGTTGCGGCCGGTCTGTTTCGAAAGGTAGAGGAACGAATCCGCGCGCTCGAGCAGGGTGCCGAACTCATCGTCGGGCTTGAGTCCCGTCACGCCGATGCTGATGGTCATCTGCCAGGGCACGCGAGAAAACGAGGTTCGCGCGACGGTGTCGCGCAGGCGGTTGGCCACGTGGTTGGCATCCTCGAGGTTGGCCCGCGGCAGCAACGCGACGAATTCCTCGCCGCCGTAGCGGGCCAGGGAATCCGAGTCGCGCAAGCAGGAGAGGCCGATCTCCGCGAGCTGCTTGAGCACCTCGTCGCCCACCGCATGGCCGAGCGAATCGTTCACCTTCTTGAAGTGGTCGATATCGAACATGAGCACCTGGAGCTGGTCGCCATAACGGCGCGCGGCGGCCACGGTGGAAGCGCCCAGCTCGGCCAGGGCGCGGCGGTTCAGGAGCCCGGTCAGGCCGTCCCTGATGGAAAGCTCGAGGAGCTCGCTGTTCCTCTGTTCGAGCGATTCGATCTCGAGCAGGCTCTCGGCGGCGCGGCGGCGGATGGCGTCGGCGGCGGACCAGGCCAGGCCGAGCGCGCCGAAGGCCGCGATTCCCTGTTCGGGACCGAAATGGCCGAAGGCGAGCGCGCCGGCTCCGGTCGCCGCAAGCAGGATCATGGCGGCGGAGAGCAGCTTGGTGTGGTTGCGGAGCGAAAGCGCCGACAGGAAGGTGCCGATCACCCAGCCCGAGAGCGAATCCAGGTCCGAGGTCCCCAGGAAGGCGACGGCCCCCGCCCAGGCGGCCGCCAGGAATCCGTACGGAACGTCCACCGAGGCGACCAGGCTGCGGACGCGGCCCGCATCGCCTCCGGACGAGGGCTTGGCGGGCAGGGCCCTGAGCGCGGCGCGGATGATGCTGATTATGCCGGCAAGCACGGGCAGCGCGGCGAGCGCGAGGGCTACCGTCCGCGTCCCGTCCTCCAAGGCCTGGGCCGCGAAGGCACGGAGCGCGCCGTAGAGGATGAGCGAAATCGGCACGCCGTAGACGCCCGCGGGCCGCAGCGCGATTTTAGGCGGGGACAGCGCGGGAGGAGAGGTCTTCGAGGCAATGTTTTCGGCTGTATTACGCATTGCCGACATGGTAACGCGCCCCACCGGCCCGTTCAAGCCCGTCGCGGGCCGAAGCGGCGCTTGCGGCCGTTTTCGATGCCTCCGCGGCATGGCTGATCACCGGGCTCCCTCGAAACGGTAGACGAAGCGGCCCGTCACCGAGCGGTCGGCCGCGTTGGAGAACGAGGCCTGCCTGAATCCGTAGAGGACGGCCTCGTCGATGTCCGGGTAGCCGGACGAGCTCACCAGGCGGACCTCCTCGAGCCGCGGGGAACCCGTGGCGGCGCTGGTCAGCCGGAAGCTGAGCTCGACGGGCCGCAGGCCCGGCCTGAGCCGGTAATCGGCTTCCTTGGCAAAGTCGAGACCGGCCCCCTGGAGCAAGAGCCAGAGCCTGGGCCGTTCGGACAAGGGCACCTCGCCCTTCGAATACCAGGGATACGGATACTTGAGCGAGTGCGCGTACCACCGCTCGAATTCGCGCTTGAGCTCCTCGGTGGCCTTGGCGCGCTCGGCTTCGTCGGGGTAGCGGTCCTTGCGCGCCTCGATGCCGCGGTAGATGAACTCGTCGATAGACTCGGGCAGGGGCATGTAGAGCCAGACGGGCTCGTAGAGGCTGCGGCTGATGGTGCCGGAGCTGGTCTCGAAGGTGGTTTCGTAGGAATTGCCGACCTCGCTGCCCTTGATGACGGGCGGGGCGGGAGGAGCGGGCGGCGCGACGGGCGCGGCCGGGGCCGGGGGCGCCGCAGGGGCGGGCGCGGGTTGGGGCTTCGACGCGGCGACGGGAGCCGGGGACTGGGCGGGGGCCGGCGAGGGGCGGGGAGCCTCGGCAGCCGGCTCGGAGGATGCGGGAGCGGGTTCGGAGGGAGCTGGCGGCAGGGATTCGACGTCGGGCGCGGGTTCGGCGGACTCCGGCGACTCGATGGGGCGCGGCTCGGACTCCAGGCCTTCGCGCTGCCCGAGCCGTATCAAGACCGGGCCGGAGTATTCCGAAACCTCGTCGATGCGGAGTATTCCGAGGACGATGAACAGGGCAGCCGTGAGGACGTAGAAGAGCGCCGAGGAAAGCCAGGAGACCGCGTAACGCTTCCGGTCCTGTTCGCGCAGCCATTCCGAACGCGTCACGGCGAGGAAGCTCCCGCCGCGCCCGCGGCTTCGCGCCGGGCGACGAGACCCACGGAATCGATGCCGTTGGCGCGCAGGGCGTCCAGCGCGGCCACCATGAGCGCGTAGCTCGCGCCGGAATCGCCTTCGACCGTGGCGACCGTGTCGTTTCCGTGCGCGCCCTCGAGCGCCTTCGCGACGAGGGCCTCGAGCCCGCGGATGTCGGTCTGGTCCTGGCCCACCCAGATTTCGCTCTCGGAACGGATGATGACCCGGATCTCCGAGACCGCGGTGGATTCCGCCGTGGCCGAGCCCGGCAGGTCGACGGGGATGCCGGGCGTCGTCTTGAAGACGCTGGTGATCATGAAGAAGATGACGAGCTGGAAGACCACGTCGATGAGCGGCGTCAGGTCGACGTTGACGTTCGGCTTCAGCCTTCGCTCGAGGATCACGGCAGCTCCCCTTCCCGCGGAGGCGCCTTGCGGAATCCCGACGCGCGGTCGACGAAGCTGCCGCCGAGCGCGTCGTCGCGGTCCTCCACGCGCCGCCTCGGGTTGTTGCCCGCGTTGACCATGAGGATGAGCGTGTTCACCTGGTTCTCCATCTTGACGAGGATCAGGTTCACCTTGGTCACGAGGAAGTTGTAGAAGATGACCGCGGGCACCGCGACGATGATGCCGCCGACCGTGGTCACCAGGGCCTCGGAGACGCCGAGCGCGAGCACGGCGGGATCGGTGACGGCGCCGAAGCGCCCGAGCACGCCGAAGGCCTTCATGGTGCCCGTCAC
Source organism: Spirochaetota bacterium (assembly GCA_022703215.1). Classification (GTDB taxonomy): domain Bacteria; phylum Spirochaetota; class Spirochaetia; order Treponematales; family UBA12059; genus JAFGNN01. The sequence continues at coordinate 15,628 of JAKLEE010000037.1, forward strand.
GGTGCCGAGCAGGCCGAGCAACGGAGCGATGTGGGCGATGGTGCCGAGCGCGGACACGCCCTTCTCGAGGCGGGGCACCTCCTGGTTGGCGGCGTCCTTGAGCACCTCCTTCTGGGCCTGCTCGCTGCGCGCGCGGTGCTCGATGCCGACCTTCATGAGGGCCGAGAGCGGCGATACGTTGGTGTCGCAGATGGCCATGGCTTCGTCGAAACGCCCCTTCTCGAGGGCGCTCTTGACGCGGGCGAAGAGCTTCTCCTCGTCGACGTCGATGCGCCGGAAATAGAGCAGGCGCTCGATGATGATGGAAAGTCCGACGAAGGCGAGCGCCATGATGATCCACAGGACCGGGCCGCCCTTGGCGAAGAATTCGAGCATCGTTCAATCCTCCCGCGCGGTCGCGCCCGTCCGTCCGGATCCCGGGTGGAAGGATGCGCGCCGTACCCAACTATAACCTCTCCGCCGCCCCGAGGCTACTTCGCGGGTGGAATTACGAGCGCGCGCCGGACGGCGCTTGCCGTCTTCGATGGCATGAGCCGTCCGGCGGATCCGACGCTACGCCGGCGGCGGACCGAGCTGGCCGCAGGCCGCCATGATCGAGCGTCCCTTGGTGGCCCGCCGTCGCACCGGCACGCCCTCGGCCTCGAGCGCGGCGACGAAGGCCTCGACCTCATCCTCGCTCGGCGCGCGTCCGATGGGAGCGCGCCCGGGATTGTAGGGAATGACGTTGACGAGCGCGCGGCCGAGGCGCGTGACGATGCCGGCGACGCGCGCGGCGTCGCCGGGTCGGTCGTTCAGGCCGGGAATCAGGCAATAATTGACGCCGAGGACAAAGGAGGCGCGCTGAGGGTAGGCGGCGAGCGCCGGGACCAGCTTGTCCAGCGGATGCTCCCGGTTGACGCGCATGAGGCGGGTCCGCGTCGGGTCGTCGGAGGCGTTGAGGCTGACGGAAAGCCCGAGCCGCTTGAGGCCGAGTCCGCGGAGCCGCCCGACGGCGTCGCTCAGGCCCGAGGTGCAGACCGTGATCCGCTCCTGCGAGAAGGCGGGGCCGCGGGAATCCAGCAGCACGCGGAGCGCGGCGGAAAGCCCGTCGAAGTTGTCGAGCGGCTCGCCCATGCCCATGAAGACCAGCTTCCGCACGTTCCAGCCGAACAGGAGCCGCGCGGCCAACACCTGGCCCACGATCTCTCCCGGGGCGAGGTTCCGGACGAGGCCGCCGCGACCGGTCTCGCAGAACGCGCAGCCCATGCGGCAGCCCGCCT
>JAKLEE010000370.1 GCA_022703215.1 Spirochaetota bacterium
GCCCATGCCGGGGAAGCCGAGGAAAAAGCGTTCGCGCCCCAGGGCGTCGACGATTCCGCCGTATCCCTTCGGGTTGTTCACCATGATGAGAATGTCCCGTACGGCCCGGTTGGCGGCGAGAACGGGCAGTATGGCGTCCAGGTGGTCCGCGCGCACCGGCACCACGGCCAGGTCGTAGAAGTCGTCCGCGCCCAGCCGCTCGACGACGCGTGGTCTGATGGCGTGGGTCCCGCCGGTTATGCCGTCGCGGACGACGATGCCGCCCTCGCGTATCTGTCGCAGGCGCGCCCCCCGCGCGAGCACGGTGATGTCGTGCCCCGACGAGCCGAGACGCGCGGCGATAACGCTTCCGATAACGCCGGAGCCGAAAAATAGAATATTCATGCCGATGCCTCCCGATGGAACGAGTCGGTGAAGGATGTTCGAGCGCTATCAGGTATCACCGCCACGTCGCCGCGCTCCTCGCGACGGCGGGGAGTGCCTGCCTGATACGAGTGCCGAATCTCTCCGCTTTCCGCGGCGCCGTTTTGTCCCGGATTGAGAATTACACCCGAGCCGCCCTTTACATCAACCGTTTTTCCATTGACAAAACCCGCCGCGCGCGGATGGTTCAGCGTCATGGCCAGAGACCGGGCCGGTCGGCGATTTCGTGCGGATAGGAGATGAACGGCCGCGGACCTTCAGGGCGGTCCCCGCTTCGCCCGGGTTCCGGAGTCTATTTCCCACGGCAATAAAGCGATCGATCGCGCGCCGCCGTAACGGCGGCGGGGCCGCGCGATTACCGGGTGTATGCATATGGACGGAATGAAACGGCGCTTATCGACGCAATCGGCTCAGTTCGCGCTCTTCTTCGCGGCGGTGGCCGTGTTCGGCTTCTCGCAGAGCGTGGTCGATTCCACGCTCAACAATTTCCTGGCGGAGAGCTTCTCCATCAGCGAGTTCCAGCGCGGCTTCATGGAGCTCCCGCGCGAGATGCCGGGCTTCCTGGTCATCTTCCTCTCGGCGCTCCTCTTCTTCATGGGCAGCCGCCGCCTGGCGGCCTTCGCCAACGCGCTCATGGCGCTGGGCATCATCCTGCTCGGTCTTTTCTCGACGAGCTTCCCGGTGATGCTCGTCTGGCTCTTCGCCTTCAGCTCGGGGCAGCACCTGTTCCTGCCGCTCACCTCGAGCATCGGCATGGAATTCGCCGCCGACGGTAAGGCGGGAAGCCGCCTGGGCCAGCTCAGCGGCTCGGCCAACCTGGCGGCGATCGTGGGGGGCGTGACGGTGTTCGCCGGCTTCAACTATCTGGGCTTCACCTTCGCTTCGTCCTTCATGCTCGCGGCGGCGGGCTTCTTCGCCGCGTCGGTCCTCATCTTCCTCATGACGCCCGACGAGCCGCGCCCGGCCGGTACGCGCTTCCTGCTGCGGAAAGAGTACGGGCTCTTCTACTGGCTCAACATCCTCTACGGCACGCGCAAGCAGCTCTTCATAACCTTCGCGCCCTGGGTGCTGGTTACGGTCTTCCATCAGAAGACGCAGGTGGTGGCGACGCTCCTGGCCGCGGGCGGGGTGATCGGCATCGTCTTCAAGCCGCTTCTGGGGCGGGCCATCGACCGGCTCGGCGAGCGCTTCATCCTCATGGCCGAGGCCGTGGCGCTCGTGGCGGTATGCCTCCTCTACGGCTTCTCGCGCGATGCATTCGGCGAGACGGTCGCGCTTTACGTCACCTGCGCCTGCTACGTCGTGGATCAGCTCCTCATGTCGGTCGGCATGGCACGCGCCACGTATTTGAAGAAAATAGCCGTGGATCCCGCCGACGTAACGCAGACGCTCACCATGGGCGTCACCATCGACCACTTCTTCTCCATAGCGATCGCGCTCGTCAGCGGCTGGATATGGCTCGCGCTCGGCTACCAGTACGTCTTCCTGCTCGGCGCCGTTATCGCGCTCGTCAATTTCTTCTCGGCCTCGCGGGTGAGGACCCCGGGCGGGCGCTAGCGCCGTTCACCGAGAAAGCGGAGGATCGCGCGCGCGATCAGTCCACCCTGCCCGGGAAGCATCGCGTGACCGGCCCGGGGGATGGA
>JAKLEE010000371.1 GCA_022703215.1 Spirochaetota bacterium
GGCTCGGGATCTCGAACCCGGCGTCGCGGGCGACCTGGAGCAGCAGGGCTCCCTCGCGCGCGCGCACCGTCTTCCCGTCGATCGTCAGCTCCACCGTCCGCGCCTCGGCCATGGCTACCCCTCGAGCGGTCCCCGAAGATTCCGCAGGGCGCTCTTCAGGGGCAAAACGGGCGATTGGCCCAGGGGGCAGAGCGAGGTCTTCGCCATCAGCTCCGCCTCGGCCACCATGGCTTCGAGCGCGTCCGTCCGGGCCGCGCCGTCGAGGGCCGCCAGGGCCTTCGCGGCCTTCGCGAGGCGGGTCGTGCCGACGCGGCAGGGCACGCACTTGCCGCAGGATTCGTGGGCGAAAAAGTCCATGATGGAGATGAGCATGTCGGGCAGGGACCGGTTCCGGCCCAGGACGATGACCGCGCCGGAACCCAGGGTGGCGCCCGAGGCCTTCAGGGCGTCGTAATCCATGGCCAGGTCGAGCATGCCGCCCGAGACGAAGGTGCCGGCCGCGCCGCCGAGGAGCACGGCGAGGGGCTCGCCCCCGCCCTTCACGCCGCCGGCGAATTCCTCGATCAGGGTTCGGAGCGGCAGGCCCAGCTCGAGCTCGGCGAAGCCCGGCCTTTCGACGTCGCCGGAGAAGCAGAAGATTTTGGTGCCCGGGGAGCCGGCGCTGCCCATGGTCAGGTACGCGTCGGCGCCGTACTCCGCGATCCAGGGCAGGTTGGCCATGGTCTCGACGTTGTTCACCAGGGTCGGCCTGCCCCACAGGCCCTTCTCGGCCGGGAAGGGCGGCTTGAGGCGCGGGTAGCCGCGCTTGCCCTCGAGCGACTCGAGGAGGGTGAGTTCCTCGCCGCAGAGATAGGAGCCCGCGCCCTTCCGGATCTCGAAGTCGAAGGAAAAGCGGCCGCCGAAGATCCCGTCGCCGAGGAAGCCCCGCGCCCGGGCCGTCCCAATGGCTTTCGCCATGCGCTCGATGGCGAGGGCGTACTCCCCGCGTATGTAGAGGTACCCGTAGGAGGAGCCGATGGCCAGGGCGGAGATGAGCATGCCCTCGACGAGGAGGTAGGGCTCCCCCTCCATGATGACGCGGTCCTTGAAGGTGCCCGGCTCGCCTTCGTCGGCGTTGCAGACCACGAAGCGTTCGCAGTCATCGCAGGAGGCGCGCGTCGACTTTTCCTTGAGGCCGGCGGGGAAGCCGGCTCCGCCGCGGCCCCTCAGGACCGAACGCTCGATCTCGCCCAGCAGGGTCCCGGGATCCATGGCGAGGGCCTTGCGGAAGCCCTCGAAGCCGCCGCGGGCGATGTAGGCATCGATGTCGAGGGGATCGGCCGAGCCGAGGTAGCGGAGCGCGATGCGTCGTTCAAGCGCCATGGCCCGCTCCGCCCGGAGAGGACGCCGCCTCGTCCGCCTCGTCAGCCTCGCGTACGGCGGCGAGGACGGCGCGTATGCCGGTCGTGCCCAGGTCCGCGTGGACCGTATCGTCCACGGCCACGACGGGAGCGGACGCGCAATGGCCGAGGCATTGGCAGGTCTCGAGGGTGAAGCGTCCCTCCGCGTCCGTCCCCTCGCCGTCGATGCCGAGGGCGCCGCCGAGCGCCTCGAGGAGGCCTCGCGAACCCAGCATGCGGCAGACGGGAGAGTCGCAGACCCGGATCAGGTGGCGCCCGCGGGGCTTCAGGCTGTACATGGAATAGTAGCTCGCGACGCCCCGCAGCTCGGCTCCCGAGAGGCCGAAGCGCTTCCCGGCCGCGGCGAGTTCCTTCGCGTCGAGATAGTTCCGACCGGAGCGTTCCTGCGCCTCGTGGAGCCAGGAAAGGAGCCCGTCACGCCGTTCCATCGCTTCACGATAGACCCCTTGCCGGGTTTTGTCAAAAACGATCAGGACCTTCCGGCGACCGGGGCGCCGAGCCTCCGCTCCAGGTCCTCGGGCGTGTTCAGGTTGGAAAAGAGTCCCCAGTCAGGCGTGAAGGCGCGCGCCTCGGCCTTCGGAACGCGGAGTATCTCGTGCCTCGACAGGAAGCCGGCGATCGACAGCCCCCCCGTCCCCCCGCCCGCGCCATCGGCGCTTG
>JAKLEE010000372.1 GCA_022703215.1 Spirochaetota bacterium
CTCGCCGCGAGGGCGAACGAACTCATGTTCGCGCTCTCATGGTACGAGGCGGTCGAGACCTGGTTCGCGGCTCTCGAGGTCAATCCATCCTATTACGAGGCCCTGCGCGGCCTCGCCGCCTGCTACCTCGAGCTCGGGGAATACGCCCAGTCGCTTGAATACGTCGCGCGAGCGCGCCCCTTCCGCAGCACCGACCCCGCGCTCCGGAACATCGAAGGCTTCGCGCTCATCGGGCTCGGCCGCCTCGACGAGGCCCGCGCGGCCTTCCAGTCGACGCTCTCGGGCCTGCCCAACGACCTCGAGGCCCGTTTCGGATTGACCCTGCTCGACCTGCGCGCCGGAAGGCCCGCGGACGCCCGCGGGCGGCTCGAGGACGCGCTGCGCATCGAGCCGCGGAACGCCCGCGCCTTGCTCTCCCTCGCCCTGCTCGCCCTCGATTCGGGCGCCGTGCGCGAGGCGCGGACCCGCATCGACGAGGCGCTCCGCCACCACGCCGAGGAAGCGCGCGCCTGGTTCGTGGCCGCGAGGGTCGCGCTCGCCGAGGGGAACGCCGCCGGGGCGGCTGCGAACGCCGAGACGGCGCTCGAGCTCGACCCCTCGGACGCGGACGCCCGCGGCCTCCTGGCCTCGATCCGCCACCGCCAAGGCGATTTCGCGGGCGCCGCCGCCCTGATGGAAGCCGCCGTCAAGGCGAACCGCGACGACGCCCTGGCCTGGTACGCCCTCGGGCGCGCCCGTGCCGCTTCCGGCGACACCGCCCGCGCCCTCTCCGCCTACCAGGCCGCCATCCGCGTCCGTCCCGACGACGAGATCACGAGGCTGGCGGCGGAAGACCTCGTCATGGAGAGCACCGCGCTCGAGGATCCCTCGCGCTCCGCCTGGGCCGACTGGCGCTTTGCCCGCGCGGCCTCGTTCCAGTCGCTCCGCGAATACGAGCGCGCCATCGCGGAATTCCGGCGGGCCCTGAGGCTCTACCCCTACGCCGCGGCCGGGCGCAAGGCCTACGCGGAGCTCCTCCGCCTGCGCGGCCTCAACGGCTCCTACCTCGCCGAGCTCGAATTCCTCGAGGAGCTCGGCAAGGCCGACCGCGATTCCCGCGACAAGGCCGAGTCCTGGCGCTCGCTCCTTTCCGATTCGGTCGCGTTCCGCTGGCGCGTGGACCAGTTCGCCCTTCCGAAGCGGCCCTACCGGCTCGTCGTCGCCATAGATCCTTCGAGCGCCTCGACCCTGCACCCGGACGCCGAGGCCGTGGCGGCTTCATATTTCCGTTCCGTGTTCGCCGCTTCCGGCCTGGTCCGGGTCGAAACGCGCATCGTCCGCGCGCCCGATTTCGCGGGAGCGTGGCGTGCCGCCCGCGAGCTCGGCGCGGACTATCTGGCCATCGCGGGCTTCCGCGAGACCGCGCGCGAATGCTCCTTCTCCGTCGCGCTCCATTCCGCCCGCACCGGCTCGCTGTCCGCGAGCTTCCGTTCGGTGCGCTCCGGCAACGACCGCGTGCAGCGCGTCGCCGAACGGGTCGCGCTCCGCGTCCTCGAGTCCCTCGAAATCCGCGGCTCCCTCCTGGCGCGCGAGCGCGAACGCGTGCTCCTGGATCTCGGCGCGCTCGATGGCGTCGCGGCGGGCGACGAGTTCCTCGTCTACCGCAAGGGCGACGTCGCGCTTCCCGCCTCGGGCCCCGGCCTCGTGCGTCCGGCTTCGGGTCCGCTCGCCGCCATCACGGTGACCGCGGTCGACGAGGAAGTCTCCGAGGGAACCTTGAAGAGCGCCGGTTGGTTCGACCGCGTCAACGTGGGGGACACGGTCCTGCGCAAACCTGACCCGGAAGGCGGGGCGGAAGCCGCGCCTGCGCCCGTCGCGGAACCCATGTATACGGGCCTCTTCGACGAGGTCTCGGGGCTGCGCTAGGAATCCCGCCCCGCGCGTTTTCCGAAAAATCGCGTGTCCAGGGAGAATCGGCGGAGAGCTTTATCAATGCCCGCCAGCGGGGGTCCTGTCGCGGTGCGACACACCCCATTCGCTGACGCTCAGGGGCGCGCCGCG
>JAKLEE010000373.1 GCA_022703215.1 Spirochaetota bacterium
CATCCTCGGCGGCATCGCGAGCGGCGGCTACAACACCTTCTCCTCCGCGCTCAGCATCATGGCGCTCGAGGCCTACGCCGCCATGCTCGGGGCGCGCGCGTGAGCTCGGCCGGAACGGGGCCCTGCGTCGTCTTCACGGGAGGCGGCACGGGCGGACACGTCTACCCGGGCCTGGCGGTGGCCGCCCGCCTCCGCGAGCGCTGGGACGGCCGCCTGGTCTGGATCGGCTCGGGCAAGGAAGTCGAGCGCCGCGCGGTCGAGGCAGCCGGCATCGAGTTCCTGTCCGTGCCCTCGGGCAAGCTCCGGCGCGAGCTGAACTTCCGCAACCTCGCCGACGCGTTCCGGGTGCTGGCCGGCTATTTCGCCTCGCGGCGCCTCCTCAAACGACTCAGGCCCGCCCTGGTCTTCTCGAAGGGCGGCTACGTCTCGGTACCCCCCTGCGCGGCGGCCGCATCGCTCGGCATACCCGTGTTCACCCACGAGTCCGACGCCACGCCGGGGCTCGCCACGCGGCTCAACGCGCGCAAGGCCGAGCGGATATTCGTCGCCTACGAGGCCACCCGCGAACGCTTCCCCGAGGCCCTGCGCGCGCGCGTCGAGGCGCTCGGCAACCCGGTCAGGGCCGACCTCGAAGCGGGGGACGCCGCCCGCGGACGGGCCTTCATCGGCGCGGCCGAAGGCGTGCCCGTCATCCTCGTCCTCGGGGGCAGCCAGGGCGCGCGCCAGGTCAACGCCCTGGTCGAGGCGGCCCTGCCTGAGCTCGCGAAGGAAGCCTTCGTGGCCCACCAGTGCGGCGAGGCCGCGCCACCCGAAGCGGCTGCGGCCGAGGGCCCGCGCTACCGCCGCCTCCCCTTCATCGGCGCCGAGTACCCCGATATCGTCGCGGCCGCCGACCTGGTCGTGGGGCGCTCGGGCGCCGGCACCCTCTCGGAGTGCGGCCGCGCGGGCAAGCCCTTCGTGCTCGTGCCCCTGGCCGGAACGGGCACGCGCGGCGACCAGGTGGACAACGCGCGCATCTTCGAGGCGGCCGGCGCGGCGCTGGTCCTGGTCGGCGAGGAGGCCACGCCCGAGCATCTCGCGGCCGCCGCGCTCGGCATCCTGCGCGACGGCGCGAAAGCGCGGCGCATGGGCGAGGCCTCGCGGCGCGTGGCCGGGGCTGGCGGCGACGCCGCCCGGGCCATCGCGGACCGCATCCTGGAGCGCATCGGCGAGAACCATGACAGAACGGAGGGAACGCGATGAATACGCTCGACCTGGTCCTGGGTGCCCTGATCCTGCTCCTCGGCATCCGCGCCGCCTTCCGCGGCTTCGTCACCGAGGCGCTCTCGGTCGCCGCCCCCTTCATCGCGGGCTGGGCGGCCGTGGCGCTCTTCGAAAGCGCGGCCGGCCTGATCCGGGCCAAGACCGGCATGGACGCGGGCGCCGGCGTCATTTCCTTCGCGGCCATCTTCATCTTCGTCTTCGTGGTGGTGAAGGTGCTCGAGGGCATCATCGACCGCGCGCTCGAGGCCGCCAACCTCGACCAGCTCGACCGCCTGCTCGGCTTCGTGCTCGGCCTGGCCGAGGGCGCCTTGCTGGCCGCGCTCGCCGTCATCGTGCTCGAGCGCCAGCCCTTCTTCGAGCTCGATGCCTTCCTGTCCGGCAGCTGGACGGCCCGCTTCCTCGCGCCGCTCATCGCCGAAGCCCTGCCGGCGGGTACCTGAGCGTGTTCGAGAACCTGCTGGCCCAGGAGGAGGCCGCCTCGCTCCTCCTCTCGGACTTCCGCACAGGCACCCTGCCCCCCACCCTGCTCTTCGCGGGGCCGGCCAACTCGGGCAAGTCGAGCGCGGCCCTCGAGCTCGCGCGCGGGCTCTCCTGCGAGGCGGCCGAGCCGGGGGCCTGGAATTGCCCCTGTCCCGCCTGCGAGCGCCACCGCGCCCTCCTCCATCCCGACCTGCTCATCCTCGGTCCGAAGGCCTTCACCGCGGAGATCGCGGCCGCGGGCGAGCTCCTCGCGCGCGCGCCGGAGCAGAAGGCCGCGCGCTTCCTCTATGTCCGC
>JAKLEE010000374.1 GCA_022703215.1 Spirochaetota bacterium
ACGGTCTCGTCCTTGGCCGCGCGGGCGGCGCTGGAATCGCGGTAGACCGCGGGGATGAAGCCCACGAGCTCGCGCGCGACGACGTCCATCGCCTCGTGGAGGATGGGGATCAGTCCGGTGAGGGTGTTGGCCATGATGGCTCTCCTATTCGGTCAGGGTCCCGCCGGCCTTGGAAAACTCCAGGCGGGCGGACGGATCGAGCGCCTCGAACGAGGTGCGCGACATGGTTTTGCCGGACGAGCCGGCGCCCGAGCCGGGCCCAGCGGACCCGCCTCCCGAGGAACCGGGCACCGTGACGAAGGCCTTGCCCTCGTCGGACTGCGCCCATTCCTTCATGAAGTCCGAGAGACCCTTGCGCGTCTCCGCGCCGGTCTTCGCGTCCTTCGCGAGCACGAACGCCTCGCCCTTCTCTTCGTCGACCTGGACCTGCTCGCGGAGCATGGCCATGACCGCCTTGAGGTGGACGGGGTTCTTGATGCCGACGGCGAGGGCTTCGCGCTGGACTCCCTCGTCCCGGATGAGCTGGCCGAGCTTCGCGCTCTTCGCCAGGGCGGCGTCCTGCGCGGCCTTGATGTCGGTCGCGTACTTGTCCGCGGCCTTCTTGGAGTCGGCGGTCGCCTTCGCGACCTGCGTCTCGAGCTCGGCGATGCGGTCCTGCGCCTCGAGGAGCTGGCGCTCCGCGCCGGACTTGGTCGCGCGCTTCTCTTCGAGGAGCTCCTTGTTCTTCGCGACCAGCGCGTCGATGCTCTTCTGCGCTTCCGCGAGCTTGAGCTCGAGGTCCTCGAGTTTCTTCTCTTCGGCCATGCTCATCCCCTTCCGCCGGCGCTCTGCGCCGTGCGATTGCGGGCGCCGCCCGCGGTATGCGATCCGGGGTCACGGGCCCCGGTCTCGTGCTTCTTCATGCCGCGCCTCGCTTCGGCAGCTCGGCCAGCGGGACGACGCGCCCGTCCTTCACAAGCGCGTCGAGAGGGTAGCCCTGCGCGTAGAGCCGCGCGCGGGACGGCCCGAGGATCTCCACGCGGCGCGCCGGCCCGGCCTTCTCGAGGAGGTCGCGCCAGGTCTCGTACTCGCTCACTTGCCCGTCCATCGAGGCGCGCGTGCCCGGGGCGATCTCGTCGGCGTCGATGCCGAGCTCGCGCCAGCTCTTGAGAACGGGGAGCCAAACTCCGCGGCACCCCGGGTGGACGGGGAGCATCGCGCGGGACTCGCCTGCCTTCACGATCTGCCCGTCCGCAACGCCGCACACGAGGCAGGTCCGCGTGTCGAGCGTCTCGACGCGCTGGTATCCCTTCACGAGGTCGGCGTTCTCGGCGTAGACCGCTTCGCGCGCCTGATTGCCGACGTGCATCGCCGCGGTCCGCGCGAGCGCTTCGGCCTGCGGCGTCGAGAGCGTCATCACGCCGCCCGAGTACACGCCCGGGACGTAGCGCCGGCGGCCGTCCTCGCCTTTTCGCCACGAGGCGCGCCGGATGACGCGCCCGCGGAGGCGCCAGACCATCTGGTCGATCGTCTCGTCTTCGGCCATCGAGAGCTGGATCGCCTCAGTGACGGCCGTCGCGTTGTTCATGCCGAGCGCCGCGCAGAGCTGCCCGAGGGTCGAACCGCCGGCGGCCGGGAGCGCCTTGATGCCGGCCCAGAGCGTCGCGGCCGCGGGCGCCTGGACGGAGAGGCCGCCCGTCACGGTTTCGAGCGCGCTCTTCGTCCAGTCGGCCTCCTCGGAGGCGAGCGGCTCAAGGTCGAGGACGAGCTGGCCGGAGAGCTTCTCGGAGGCCGCGGCGTAGATGCGCTCGATGTCGGCCGCCATGTCGGCGAGCCACGCCTTCGTCTCGGCGCCCTTGGTCGCGGCGATCTTGCCGAGCACCTCTTCGTGCGCCTGCTCGAGGATCGGAAGGAGCGCGCGGAGCTCCTTCGCGGCGAACCGCTCGAGGTAGTCGCCGCGCTCGAGGAGGTCGGCGAAGAGGCGCGAGGAGGCGTTCACGCTTCACCCCCGGCGGCGCGGTTCGCGACCATCTTCGCCGTGGCC
>JAKLEE010000375.1 GCA_022703215.1 Spirochaetota bacterium
TCCCTCGGAAGCTTCGCATGGGCTATGCGCTTGAGGATGACCTTCCCCGCCCTTCCGTGGAGCTTCATGTCCGCTGGGAGTCTTGCGGCAAACTCGATGATCCGGTGGTCGAGCAGGGGATCGCGGCCTTCGAGGGAGACCGACATCGCGGCGCGGTCCACCTTCACGAGCACGTCGTCGGGAAGGTAGGTCCGGTAGTCCAGGGCGAGCATCTGCGACAGCGGGTCGAGGGAAGGATCGGAGAAGGCGCGATCCATGAAGGCGATCGGCGCTGTGGCGGAGGCGGTCTCGGCCCCGAGGAGCGCGCGCTCCTCCCTTGGCGAGCGGCAGCGCGAGACGACCTCGAGCGTCTCCGCCGCGCTGCGGGCCCGTAGGAGTTCGATTGTCTTCCCGTATTTAGTCGGGAAATTGTAGGACGAGGAGGCGCCGGGCAGGCGCGCGGGATCAATCGCGCCTAGCAGGCCAGCGCCCGCGGCCGCGAGAGGACAGGGCAGCCGCCCGAACCTCCGGAGATATTCCATGGCGAGCGGGTACTTGTCGTAGCCGGCGAAGGTCTCGTCCCCGGCGTCCGCGGACAGCGCGACGGTCACGTCCCGTCGTGCCACCTGGCTCACTAGGACGGTCGGGATCGACGAGGGATCGGCGAAAGGCTCGTCGAAGATCTTCGGGAGCCTCGGCAGTATGGCCGCGACCTCCTCGCGCCCGCACACGCGCTCGACATGCTCGGTCCCGAGATGGCTCGCCACGAGCCTCGCGTAGCGGGACTCGTCATAGGCATCGTCTTCGAAGCCTATCGTGAAGGTCTTGAGCCTCGCCCCGCCCTTCGCCGCCAGGAAAGCGGCCACCGTGCTCGAGTCGTAGCCGCCGCTCAGGAACACGCCCACGGGGACATCGCTCACCATGCGGTAGGAAAACGCCGAGTCCATGAGCCGGACAAGCTCGGCTTCGGCTTCCTCGATTCCGATCGCGAGCTTCGGCTTCGCGTAATGCTCGAGCACGTCCCAATACCGTTCGGTCCGCCCTTCGCCTGTTCTGGCGTCGTAGGCCAGCCTGCACCCCGGCTCGAGTTTCTTTACGCCCTCCCAGATGGAGAGCGGCGCGGGAATGTAGCCGTAGCGGAAATAGGCCGCGACCGCCGCGAGATCCTGGCGGCGTTCCAGGTCCGGGTATTCGAGCAGTGCCTTGAGCTCGGAGCCGAATACGAGGCCGCTTTCGTCCATCCGGTAATACAGGGGCTTTACTCCGGCGCGATCCCGGTAGAGGCTGAGCCTCTCCCTCCGCCGATCCCATAGGGCGAAGGCGAACATCCCGATGAAACGATCGATGCACGCGGGCCCCCAGCGGTCGTACGCGGCCACGACAACCTCGGTGTCTGTAGCCGTCGCGAAGACGTAACCCAGCCCTTCAAGCTCCTTCCTGAGCTCCTGATAGTTGTACACCTCCCCGTTGAAGGTGATGGCGTAGCCGAAGGCCTCCAGCGGCTGCCGCCCGGCGCTCGAAAGGTCGATGATCGAGAGCCTGCGCTGGCCGAGCGCCAGGGCGTAGGATTCCTTGTCCTCGGTAAGTGTGCCGCGGTCGTCGGGACCGCGATGTGCGAGCGTGTCGGTCATGCGGTCGATCACCGAAGGATCGGGCCTCTTCGCTCGGGCGATGTATCCGGTTATTCCGCACATGTCGATATCCCTTCGCGTCCTGATTCGGGGAGCGCTCTCACAGCCCACCGCTTGCGCGCGCCCGATCGCGGAGCGCGACGAGGTAGCCCGCGGGCAGGGCTAACGCCCAGAGCGCGCGGGCCAGGCCCGCGTTTATTCCCGCGCCTTGCTCCCGGACACTTCGACCGGCTAGGAAGGAGAAGCGCGCGTAGTGGACCGCATTCCTGAAAAAGGATAGCGGCGCGTAGCGGAACCAATCCAGGTCTTCGTTGAGAACCCCCGCGTTGCGCAGGGCCCCCATGAGTGGCTTCTTGATCTTCCGGTCGCGGGAGCTCAAGGAGCCGCCCTCGCCGACGTAGTAG
>JAKLEE010000376.1 GCA_022703215.1 Spirochaetota bacterium
TGCTCGTCATCGTGGGCGCGGCCCTGGCGTGGCGCTTCCTGACGCCGCAGGGAGCCTTGGCCACACCCGGCGCGACGGCGGCGGTGCCCGGCACCGAGAAGCTGCCGGCGGCCACCATAGAACCGCTCCGCATCGCGGGCATCGGCGGCTACAGCCTCTCGAGCGTCGACCTGGGCGACGGCCCCGTCCCCCTCCTCCGCATACCCCTGGACACCTGGGGCGGCTACGCGGCCCTGTTCGCCGCGAACGGCGGCTCCAAGCCCAACCGCGATTCCGCGTTCTACCGCTCGCACCGCTTCGCCGTGGAGCTGGTGCCGGAGGAGAGCGCGCAGGCCCAGCTCGACGGCTTCGCCGCCGGCCGCTGGCCGGTCATCTGGTCGGGCATGGACGGGCTGCCCCTGCTCTACGACGCGCTCAAGGCGGACCGGCGCGTGGTGCCCCAGGCCATCGGCCTCTTCGACTGGTCGGTCGGCGGCGACGGCATTTTGGTGCGCGACTTCGTGAAGCAGGGCCGCGACCTCGAGGGCAAGACCATCCTCACGAGCTCGCCGGCTCCCTACTCCTTCTTCCTGCTCTGGTACCTCGCGCAGCTCGGCATCGACCCGCGCGCGGTCAAGGTGGTGCACGTCGACGACGGCGAGAAGGCCCTGGAGACCTTCCGCGACAACCCGGGCATCGCGGCCTGGGTGACCTGGACGCCCTTCCTGACCGACGCGGTGGACGAGGGGAGCGCGGGCTTCGTGAAGGGCACGCGCCTGCTCATCACCTCGAAGGACGCCAACCAGCTGATCGCCGACGTGTTCGTGGCGCGCAACGACTTCGCGCGCGAGAAGCCGGAGCTGGTCGAGGGGCTCGTGGCCGGCATTTTCGAGGGCGTCGACCTGCTGGCGAAAGACCCCGCGCCCGCGTACCGGGCCATGGCGGAGTTCTACAAGCTGCCCGGCGGCGCCTCGGAGGCCAAGGGCATGCTTGACGAGGTGCACCTGGCCACCTTCCCCGAGTCGCGCATGTTCTTCGACCCGGAGAACCCGATCGGCGCCCACAAGCTCTTCTACCTTGCGCAGGAATACTACAAGCTGCTCGGCGCCCTTCCGGGCGACGCGAGCTACGAGGCGGACCGCGCCATCGCGCGCGCGGGCATCGACACCGCGGCCAAGTCGGGCCGCTTCGACTCGCAGGCCAACACCATCCAGGACAGCTTCAACCGCGGCGCGGCCCTCGACATCAACGACCTGGAGAACCAGCGGACGGTGCTGGCCAACGACGTGCGCCTCTACTTCGAGGCCCAGCAGCTCAGGTTCGACCCGGACTCGAGCCAGGCGGAGATCCGCGAGAACATGCGCCTGCTCGCGAAGGTGGCGGAGCAGACGGAGTTCCTCGGCACCACGGTGCTCAAGCTCGTCGGCCACCTGGATACGAGCAAGATGGAGGAATTCCGCTCGCAGGGCGCGACGGCCTTCGTCGAGGCGAGCGCCCAGGCCAAGCTGATCTCCAAGCGGCGCGCGGAATTCGTCAAGACGCTGCTCGTCGAGCGCTTCGGTGTGGATCCCGAGCGCGTCGTCACCGAGGGGCGCGGCTGGGATTCGCCGGTCGACCCCGTGGACCACGCGGCCAACCGCCGCGTCGAGGTCCGCTTCATCAGCTTCGAGTGAGCGGGCGGCGGGTATGAAGCCCGGAGGGAAGCCGTCGTTCGGCGTCGCGAGGATGGCACTGCTGGCGCTCGTCCTGGTCGTCCTGGCGGGGAACTCGATAGTCCGTTGCTCGAAAGGCGCGGGTCTTGGCGTGCGGGCCGGTGGAGGATCCGACGCGACGGTTCCGGCCCCCGCGGACGGCTACGTCCTCCGCTTCGGCGAGGACTTCAACCCGGCGCTGGCCGCGCAGGGGCAGAACGCCCTCAAGCTCGACAGCAAGGCGCCCAGCATCTCCTTCGCGGAGCAGGCCGACACCGAGAATCGCTTCAAGGTGCTCAAGAAGCTCAACCCGGAGGCGGCCGCCAGCA
>JAKLEE010000377.1 GCA_022703215.1 Spirochaetota bacterium
GGGCTACCGTGTGCTCGAGGCGGGTGGCAATGCGGCCGACGCGGCAGTGGCGACCTTGCTCGCGCTCAACGTGACCCACGGCGAGGCGGCTTCGTTCCCGGGGGTCGCGCCGCTCATGTATTTCGACGCGGCGACGGGAAGGGCGGAGTCGTATATCGGCGCCGGTACGGCCCCGCGCGCCGCCACCATCGAGGCGTTCCGGAAAGCCGGCTTCGATACCGTGCCGGAACTGGACATCCGCGCCCAGCTCCTGCCCGCCTCGCCCGACGTCATCGTCGCCCTCCTTTCACAACATGGAACGATGAGCTTCGGCGAGCTCGCGGCGCCCGCCATCGAGCTGGCGCGCGCAGGCTTTCCCGCGCATCGGGCCATGATCGAGAACCTCGATTTCTCGCTGGTCGAGCGCATCGGCTTTTCCGTGCTGATGCCTTACAACGCGCGGGTCTTCATCCGCGGCGAGTGGTGGCGTCCCCTCCATCCGAACGAGCGAATGGTTTTCCCCGACCTGGCGGAAACGCTCGAGGCGCTCGCGGGAGCCGAACGCGCCGCGCTCGATTCCGGCGCCACGAGGGAAGAAGCGCTTGCGGCCGTACGCGCTTATTTCTACGAAGGTCCGATCGCGGAAGCCATCGCCGAGCTCCACGAAAAGAAGGGCGGCTTCATCACGCGCGAGGATCTGGCCGCCTACCGCGGCGCCTGGGAGGAACCGGCGCGCGCCGCGTGGAACGGCTACGGGCTGCACGCCAACGGCGCCTGGTCGCAGGGCGTCATGGAAGCGCTCATCCTCAGGACGCTCGAAGGCATCGATCTCGCGTCGCTCGGTCACAATACCCCCGAATACATCCACGTCGTGACGCAGGCCATCGAGCTCGCCATGGCCGACCGCGACGCCTACCTCGGCGACCCCGCCTTCGTCGACGTGCCGCTCGACGTTCTCCTCTCGGACGCATACGCGGCCTCGCGGCGGATGATGATGACAGAACGGGCATTTCCCGTCCTGCCCCCGCCGGGCGACGCGGGCTCGGCTTCCGCTGGCGCCATGGACGTATCCGGGGCAAAGCGCGTCGTATTGGCGGAGCGCGCCGGCGCGGACCCGCTTGACCGTCTCGCGACCGCGTTCGTATCCCGCTCGGATTTCTCCGTCGGCCAGGACACGAGCCAGCTCGCGGTGCTCGACCGCGCGGGAAACATCGTCGTGATGACGCCCTCGGATTTCCCGCAGACTCCGATGGTGCCGGGCACGGGCCTGAACCTGGGCAACCGCATGACCCAGTTCCGCCTCGATCCGGGGCACGTCGGCGCGCTCGAACCGGGCAAGCGCCCGCGTATCACCCCGCACGCGCTCGTCGTGACGAAGGATGGCGGCTTCTTCATGGGACTCTCGACGCCGGGCGGCGACATGCAGGCGCAGGCGCTCGCGCAGGTGCTTCTCAACGTCGTGGTCTTCGGAATGGACCTGGACGAGGCGATCGCCTCGCCGCGCTTCTATTCGGTGTCGGCGCCTTCATCGTTCGCGCCGCACGAATCGTACCCGGCGCGGCTCAGGCTCGAGGCCGACCTGTACGCGGGCGCCGCGGCGGGGCTTGGCGCGCTCGGCTACGAGACGGTCGAGGACCCCAGGTGGCACAAGGATTACGGCGCTGTCGGCGCAATAATGGCGGACGGATCGGGCGGCTTCGTCGCCGCCGCCGACCCGCGCGAGGAGACGACCGCGCTCGGCCGTTGAGCGCCGCAGGTCGCGGTCGCGATCGCGGTCTCGCACGGAAGTCGGCGCTTGCGGCGGGTCAGGAGGGCTCGCCGCGGCCCTTCAGGCGGGACTTCCCGGAATCGGAAAGGGCGCCGAGCCGCGTGCGCGCCAGGCTCTTGATGTATTCCGTCCGGCGGAAGCGGAGCGCCGACCAGTCGGCGTCGATCGCGATCTGCCTGACGGCCTCGAATCCGAGCGCGCCGAGGGCGTCCCACCCCGAGTCACGGTTGAAGTCGCAGGCGTAATTCTTC
>JAKLEE010000378.1 GCA_022703215.1 Spirochaetota bacterium
ACATCTGGATGCCGACGTGGCTGGTGATGTAGTAGCGGCCTTGCGCGTCGGTGGTCGAGCCGTTGTTGACGACGAGCTCGCCGGTGAAGGCCTGCCGGTCGAAGCTGGCCTCCTGGGTGATGTTGAACGTGACGTACTTGTTGCCCTGGATGACCGGCGCGGTCCAGCCCGAGCCGATGCCGCCGAAGCCGCCGCCGATGACGACGGCCCGCTTGCCCTTTGTTTCCATGCCGAGTAGTGTCGTAGCGCGAACTGCAGTTCGGCAAGCAGGACTGGAGATTTTTCTTCGCGGACAGCTGTTGCCGCCCGTCGGGGGAATTGTTATGTTCGTCAAACAATTTGAATGGGCTATGTACGACCGTGCCCCCAAGGCCGGAAGGAGAGCACCGAATGTCCGAAACCGGAAAGTCGAAGGCAATGAAAGCCGCGGAACAAGAGTCTGAAGCCAAGGTGGGAATCGGCGACATCCGCATCTACGTGCCGCGGATGCGCATCGGCTTGGATGAAGTGGCTTCGCGCCGCGTGGAAGCGGACCCCTCCCTCGAGAAGCACTTCAACCGGGCCCTCCAGGTGACCGGCCAGCGCGCCATTCGCTTCCCCGCCCCCGGCGAGGATTCGGCCACCCTGGCCGCCGAGTCGGCCCACGAGCTCCTTTCGGAGAACGACGCGGAGCTGACCGCGAAGCTCCGCTACCTCGTGGCCGGCACCGAGACCGGCGTCGACCACTCGAAGCCGCTCGCGAGCTACGTGCACGGCATGCTCCAGCGCTCGGGCCTCCCGGTTCCCGCGAACCTGGCCACCTGGCAGGTCCAGCACGCCTGCGCCGGCGGCACCCTCGGCCTCCTCTCGGTCGCCGGCATGCTCAAGGCCTCGGGCCGCGACGAGACGGGCCTCGTGATCGCTTCCGACATCTCGCGCTACACGCTGCGCAGCACCGCCGAGATCACCCAGGGCGCCGGCGCGGCGGCCATCCTCGTCGAGCGCGACCCGCGCCTGCTCGAGATGGACCCCGGTTCCGAGGGCTTCTATTCGAGCGACGTCGACGACTTCTTCCGCCCCCTGGGCTCGGTGACCGCCAAGGTGAAGGGCACCTACTCAATGGAGTGCTACAACCAGAGCCTCGACGCCGCCTTCGCCGACCACGCCGAGCGGGTGGGCCGCGACCCGGCCGAGCTCCTCTCCGAGACGGACTTCGTCGTCCTCCACACGCCCTTCCGCAACATGCCCGAGATGGCCATGAAGAAGCTGCTCGCGACCCGGCTCGGGCTCGACGAGCCGAAGGCCATCGCCTGGCTCGAGGAGCGGGGCTTCTACCGCGGCGTCGACCTCATCGCCGACATCGGCAACGCCTATTCCGCCAGCCTCTACATCTTCCTCGCGAGCCTGCTCCGCGAGCGCTGGGAAAAGCTCGGCATCGGCATCGTCGGGAAGAAGATCATGGTGGCCTCCTACGGTTCCGGCAACGTCATGACCGTGACGACCATGACCGTCGCCAGGGGCGCGCCCGCCGTCATCGCCAAATGGGACCTCGAGGGCTTGATGGAAAACGCGCTTCCGGCGAGCATGGAGGACTACGAGCGCTGGGCCGAGGGCTACGGATCCGGTTACGGCGCCGGCGTGAACCCGATCGAGGCGCTGTCGAGCTTCCGGCTCGCGTCGGTCAGGGAAGACGGCTTCAGGGAGTACCAGCATGGAGAACGCGCGGCCCATCGGCGAGCGGAAAGCGAAGCACCTGTCGATCTGCCTCGATCCCTCGCTCGGGTCGGTTGAGGGTTCGGGCGCGGGTTTCGAGGGGCTTTCCTTCGCGCACCGCGCCCTGCCCGGCCTGTCCTGGGACGAGCTGGACCCTGCGGTCGATTTCCTGGGGAAGCGCATCGCCTTCCCCTTTTTCATCTCCTGCATGACCGGCGGCTCGGCGGAGGGCTTCCGGGTCAACCGCGAGCTCGCCCTGGCCGCGGGGGAGCTCGGCGTGCCCGTGGGCACGGGCTCCATCC
>JAKLEE010000379.1 GCA_022703215.1 Spirochaetota bacterium
AAACGCGCGACGGCGCTGCCGCCGCCCTCGTGGAGGCCGGCAGATCGGCCGTACCCGCCCTGGTCGGGCTGCTTGCAGACCCCGGCAGGGACTTCCGCGACCTGGTCATCTGGGTGCTGGTGGAGATCGGAAAGCCCGCCGTAAAGGAGCTTCTGGCCCGCCTGGACTCGGACAATCATACCATGCGCTCGGCGATCGCCGAGACCCTCGGCACGATCGGCGCTCCCCAGGCCGCGCTTCCTCTGATCGCCGCCATGAAGGACGAGGAGGCCGACGTTCGCGAGTCCGCGTCGTGGGCGCTGGTCCGTATCGGCGAGAGCGCCATCGCCCCGCTTATCGCCTCGCTCGGCGACCCCAGCCGCTTCGTCCGTAAGGGCGCGGCCTGGTCGCTGGCGGGAATCGGCGAGCCGGCGGTCAAACAGCTCGCCGCGGCCGTCCCCGGAAGCGACCCCGACGTGAGGGCGCTTCTCATCGACACCCTGGTGCAGATACGCGAGGGCGCGACCGGGCCCCTTGTAAAGCTCCTGGGCCACGAGGAGCCCGCCGTGCGGATGCAGGCGGCCGGGGCCCTCGGGCGCATCAACGAGCCCGAGGCCATCGAGCCGCTCGCCGGCCTGCTCCGCGACGGCGACCGCGCCGTGCGGCGCGCGGCCATCGAGGCGCTCGCGCAGTTCGACCGGAACGCGTTCGAGGCGCTCGAGGCGGCCCTTTCCCACACCGACGAGGAGCTCCGCGACGCGGTCATGATGACCCTCGGCCTCATGGGGAGGGCCTCAACGCCTTTTCTCATCGAGAAGCTCGACTCGCCCGACGCGGACATCAGGCGGCGCATGGCCCGCACGCTCGGAATAGTGCGCGACGGCTCCGCCCTCGCCCGCCTCATCGACGCGCTCGCCGACCCGGACGTTACCGTCCGCGACTCGGCCGCGTGGGCGCTCGGCGAGCTGCAGGACCCTCGGGCCCGCACGCCGCTCGTCGCGGCGCTCAACGATACGTCCATGCCGCCGCAGTACTCGCTGTCGGCCTGGGCGCTCGTAAAGTACGATCCCGATACCGTCATCCCCGGCCTGCTCGACTCTCTCCGGGCCGACTCTCCCTGGGTGCGCTGGCGCGCGGCCCTTTCGCTCGGGCTCTTCAGGGACCCGCGCGGCGTAGAGCCCCTCATTCGGGCGCTCGGCGACACCGACCTCGAGGTACGCCGCCGGGTGATCGCATCGCTCGGGGAAATCGGCGAGCGCGAGGCTATCGAGCCGCTCAAGCGGATGCTGATCGACGACATCGGGGACGACTGGATACTCGTCAAGCAGACCATAACGAAAATACAGACGCGCCGGCCCTCGGGCAACGCCCGGGGAAGGGACGCCGATCATTATACGGAAACCAGGAACGGAACGAATGGAAATCAGACTCTACCACATTGACACGCTCGAATACCGCGGAAGCATCGTCGCCCGAAACGGCTTCGACTACGAGTTCCGCGGGGTGAGCGACGAGCATTTCATCTCGATGACCCGCGGCATGCCGCTCAGGGCTCTCCTTGCCAACCTGGTCGCCTTCGATATGGTTTACGACGTGATCGACGAGGGCGAACCCGCGTGCCCCGCATGAAAAGCGGCCGCAAAGTCATTGACAATTTGCCGCCCCCCTGTATACTTTCCCGGTTCTGACGCGGCCGTTCCCGCCGGGAGCGGCGCATGTCGATTCACACAGAGATACACGGATGGCCGGGGACGATAAACACTTGAGCGACTTCGATCTTGATTCCTTCGACATAGACGTGGACCTGGACAACCCCTTCGCCGACGAGATCAAGGCGGGAAAAACCAGGCCCGAGCCCCCGCGCAGGGCCGCGGCCGCCGCGCCGCCCCCTCCTCCTCCCGTAAGCGAAATCGAGCGCCCGGAGCCGCGGCGGCGCTCGTCCAAGGACTTCAACCCGGACATGGACGCCCTGCTGCTCACGGCGCAGTCGGCCATGATCATAGAGGGG
>JAKLEE010000038.1 GCA_022703215.1 Spirochaetota bacterium
GGAGCCGCGGGTGGCGGCGGAAAAAACGGCCCTCAAGCGCAAGCGCGAGGGCCTTTTCTTTCGCCGCCAGGCCCCGCACCGCAAAGTACGCGACCCGGCTCCACGCCGCTCTTCCTGAAAGCCGTTTATTTCTGGAGTATCGCGTCGGCGAGCGCGGCGTACGAGCGCGCGCAAATATCCGCGCCGTGCGTCCCGCGCGCGCCCGAGGGCGCTATAAGCGCGGTCCTCATGCCGGCCGCCTTCGCGCCCTTCACGTCGTAGCGGATCGAGTTGCCCACGTAGAGCATGCGGCCGGGCTCGACGCCGAGGCGTCCGGCCAGAAGCTCGAAGGGTTCGCGGGCGGGCTTGAGGAAGCCGGTTTCCTCGCTGGTACAGGCGACTTCGAAAAACCGCTCCACTCCCAGATCGGCGAGCTTGCCGCCGACGGGCAGGTCGGAGAGCGCGCCGAGCCTATAGCCGGCGGCCTTGAGCCGTCCGAGGGCATCGGCCACGCCGGGGAAGGTCGGGAGCCCCCTGAAGGCGCGGTAGACCGTGCCGTACATGTGCGCTTCCACGACGCGGGCGGCCTTTTCCTCGTTCCAGCGGAGCTTCCGCGCGACCAGGGCGGCCTGGAAGCGGTGGAATTCCTCGATGGACGCGGGCGGTTCGGCGCGGTATTCGCGCGTTTCCTGCAGGTCGCGGAGCTCGTGGCGCACCGAGCGGAAGGTGGCCAGCAGGCGGAGCTTGGCGACGGCGAAGGTCGCGAGGCGCCAGAACAGCACGCGGTCCGAGTAGAGGGTACCGTCGATGTCGAATCCGATGGCGTCGATGTCCACGCGCGTTTATACCCCGTCGCGCCCTGCGCTGTCCATCCGGCGTCGAAATACGCTGATCGAGCGGCGCCGTCCGGGGTAAGCCCTCCGGGGGGAAAGGGACTTCGCGACGGTAGTCGCTGCGCCCCTTCCCTCCCCGGACCCCCTCATCCCCGTCCCCGCTAGCGGACTTCCTTCCGCTTGTACTCGGTGTGCAGAAGTTCGTGGCTCAGGTGGCCGAGGGGCTGGCCGAGGAAGTCCCTGTAAAGCGTCGCCACCGCGGGGTTCTGGTGCGATTTCCGGAGCGGGAGCTTCCGGTCCTCGTGGTAGATGGCCTGGGCGCGCAGCGTGCGCTTTTCCCAGTCGGGCAGGACGGGCTGTCCGCCGCCGCCGACGCAGCCGCCGGGACAGGTCATGATCTCGACGAAGGTGTAGGGGCTCGTCCCCGCGGCTATGCCGTCGAGCACGACGCGCGCGTTCTTGAGGGTGTGGGCGACGCCGACGGTGAGCTCCTTGCCCGCCAGGGCGAGCGTGGCGCTCCTGACCCCTTCGAAGCCGCGCACGGCCTTGAGCTCGATGCCCGGGAGCGGTTCGCCCGTGACGAGCTCGTAGGCGGTGCGCACCGCGGCTTCCATGACGCCGCCAGAGGCCGCGAAGATGGTCGCCGCCCCGGTCGAGGCGCCGAGCGGGTCGTCGAAGGCTTCTTCCGGCAGCCGCGCGAAGTCGAGGCCGACGCGGCGTACCATGCGCGCGAGCTCGCGGGTGCTCAGGGCGTAGTCGACGTCCTGGAAGGGCTCGGACTCGCGGCCCTTCGCCTTCCACCAGCGCCAGGCGTCGTTCATTTCCGGGCGCTTGGCCTCGGCTTTCTTGGCGGTGCAGGGCATGATCGACACGACGACGAGCTTTTCCGGATCGATGCCTTCCTTCTCCGCCCACCACGATTTGGCTATGGCGCCGAACATCTGCTGGGGGCTCTTGCAGCTGGACACGTGAGGCAGGAGCTCCGGATAGAAGGTCTCGATGAAGCTGATCCAGCCGGGCGAGCAGGAGGTGAGCATGGGGAGCTTGCCCTTCGCCTTTCCCGCGATGCGGGCCAGGAGCTCGCTGCCTTCCTCCATGATGGTCAGGTCCGCGGCGAACTGGGTGTCGAAGACGCGCGCGAAGCCGAGGCGGCGGAGGGCCGCGGCCATCTTGCCGGTGACGAGGGCGCCCGGGTCCATGCCGAGCGCCTCGCCGAGGCTGGCCCGGATGGCGGGCGCCGTCTCGACGATCACCACCTTGTCGGGGTCGCGGAGCAGGGCGAGCACCTCGTCGGTCTCGTCGCGCTCGGTCAGCGCGCCGGTGGGGCAGACCACGGTGCATTGGCCGCAGGATACGCACACCGAGTCCGCGAGGCTCCGGTCGCCGAAGACGGCGACGCGGCTGCCTTGGCTGCGGCCCGCGTAGTCGATGGCGGAGACGCCCTGCACTTCGCGGCAGACCTCGATGCAGCGGCCGCAGAGTATGCACTTGTCGTTGTCGCGGACTATGGCCGCGGAGATGGCGTCGAGCTTCCTCGGCGCGCGGACGGGCGGGTAGGCGCGCTTCCGCACGCCCACCTGCTCCGCGACCTGGCTGAGCTCGCAGCTGCCCTGCCTGAGGCAGGAGAGGCAGTCCTCGGGGTGGCTCGCGAGCAGGAGCTCGACGACGGTGCGGCGCGACTCGAGGACGCGCGCCGATGCCGACGCCACCTTCATGCCCTCGCGGGCCTGCTGCACGCAGGAGCGCACGAGGCCGCGCGCGCCTTCCACCTCGACGGCGCAGACGCCGCAGGAGGCGTTGGAGCAGACCTCCCTCAGGTGGCAGAGGGTGGGGATTTTCACGCCGCAGGCGGCGCAGGCGTCGAGTATCGTCGAACCGGCTTTTACGGTGACCGGCCGGCCGTCCACGGAAAGGGTGATGGTGTCGCTCATGGTGTCTCCTTAGCGCCAGGGCGCGCGGGCGTTGGGCCGCGCGTCGCAGCGCAGGCAGCGCGAGGCTTCGCAGCGGGCTTCCTCGCCGGTCCAGCCGACCGAGATCTCGCGGAAGCTGCCGCGGCGCTCGGCCGCGGCCACGAAGCGGCGCTCGGGGCGCCGGCGCAGGTCGGGCTCCGCGGGCGCGTCGCGCTTGTAGCCGGGGTCGCGGAAGAGGGCGGGCCAGGCGTCGCGGCCCATGAGCTCGCGGTCGAGCTCGCGGGCGCAGGTCTTGGCGAGTCCCATGGCCTCGCTCGCGGTGGCCGGGCCTGTCACGGCGTCGCCGACGGCCCACACGTTCGTGGCGCCGAGGCGGCTGTTCCGGCGCTCCGCGGCCAGGCGGCCGTCCTTCAGCACGGGCAGCCCCGCGGCGGCGTAGACGGCGGAATCCACCTTCTCGCCGGCCGCGACGATGAGGTCGTCGCAGGGGATGTCGAGCGTGCGGTCGGTGGGGACGGGCTTCGGGCGCCCCGAGGCGTCGGTGCCGCCCGCCACGCAGACGCGGAAGCGGACGCCCGAGACGCGGCCGCCCTTCCCGAGGATCTCCTCCGGGGCCAGGAAGCAGTCGATGCGGATGCCTTCCTCCTCGGCGCCTTTTACCTCCTCGTCGTTCGCGGGCATGTCGGCGCGCGAGCGGCGGTAGGCGATGGCGACCTGGCCGCCGAGGCGGTGGATGGAGCGCGCGGCGTCGAGGGCGACGTTGCCGCCGCCGATGACGAGCACGCGCTTGCCGACCGGGCCGGCCTTGCCTTCCGCGAAGCGCTCGAGCCATTCGTAGCCCGGGTGCACGCCGGCCAGGGTTTCGCCCGGTATGCCGAGCGGCCGGTCGGCGTGGGCGCCCGTCGCGACGATGACGGCGTCGTTCGACGAGCGGAGCTCCGCGAGCCGCTTGCCGTCGACATTCTGCTTGAAGGCGAACTTCACGCCGAGCTTCTTCCAGAGCCCGAGTTCGTGGTCGAGGGTCTCGGGCGGCAGGCGGTAGGCGGGGATGCCGTAGCGGAGTATGCCGCCGGCCTTGGGCTTGCCGTCGTGGACCGTCACCGCGTGCCCGAGCCGGGCCAGCCAGAAGGCCGCGGCGAGCCCGGCGGGGCCGGCGCCGATGACCGCGACCGAGCGGCCCGTGGCCGGAAGCTTTTCCTTCGCGAGCGCGTCCCAGACGCGCGAGTCCGCGCCCGTCACGCGCATGGCGTCCGCCAGGTAGCGGTGGATGGAGCCCTGCGAGACGCTCTCGTCGAGCTGCTCGCGGCGGCAGCGCATCTGGCAGTGGAAGTGGCAGATGCGCCCGATGGAGCCGGGCAGCGGGTTGTCGCGGAGCGTCACCTCGTAGGCTTCTTCGAGCCGGCCTTCCTGCACGAGCGCGAGGTAGGCCGGGATGTTCATGTGGAGGGGGCAGGAGTTTTCGCAGAGGGCCTGGAAGAGGTCCTCGCAGACGCCGGCCTCGCAGCGCTTGTCGAGGATGTGCGCCTCGTACTCGTCCCGGAAATACTGCAGCGTGGTCAGGACGGGATTGGCCGCGGTCTGCCCGAGGCCGCAGAGGGCGGTGTCGCGGATGACGCGCGCCAGGCGCTCGAGCTCGTCCAGGTCCTCGAGCTTCGCCTCGCCGCGGCTGACCGCGTCGAGGATGCGCTTCATCTGCGGCAGTCCTTCGCGGCAGGGCGCGCACTTGCCGCAGCTCTCGGACGCGGTGAAGCTGGTGAAGTAGCGGGCCGTGTCGACCATGCAGTTGTCGCGGTCCATGGCCACGAGGCCGCCCGAGCCCATGATGGCGCCGAGGGCGGCCAGGCTCGAGTACTCGATGGGCGTGCCGAACTTGTCCGCGGGGACGCAGCCGCCCGAAGGGCCGCCGGACTGGACGGCGCGGACGGCCTTGCCCTTGCCGGCGCCGCCGCCCATGCCGTAGACCAGGGCGTCGAGCGGGGTGCCGAGCGGCACCTCCACGAGGCCCGTGTTGCGCACCTTGCCGACCAGGCTGAACACCTTGGTGCCCGTCGCGCCGCTCACGCCGAGCGAGGCGAAGGCGGGCGCGCCCTTCTGCATGATGTACGAGACGTCGCACCAGGTTTCCACATTGTTGATGGTGGTCGGCATGCCGCCGAAGCCTTTCTCGGCGGGGAAGGGCGGGCGCGGCCGCGCGCGGCCGGAGCGGCCCTCGGCGCTGGCCAGCAGGGAGGTTTCCTCGCCGCAGACGAAGGCGCCCGCGCCGCGCACGATCTCCAGGTCGAAGCACGCGGCGCCGGGAGCTCCACAGGCCAGGAGGCCCGCGGCGCGGGCGGCGGCCGCGGCCTTCTCGAGGCGTTCGACCGCCAGCGGGTACTCGGCGCGGACGTACACGAAGCCCTTGGTCGCGCCCATGGCATGGGCGCCGATGGCCATGCCCTCGAGCAGGGCGTGCGGGTCGCTCTCGATCTCGTTGCGGTTCATGTAGGCGCCGGGGTCGCCCTCGTCGGCGTTGCAGACCACCCACTTCACGCTCTCGGTCCGCTTCCGCATGAGTTCCCACTTGGTGGCCGTGGGAAAGCCCGCGCCGCCGCGGCCGCGCAGGCCCGAGGCACCGATCTCCTTGACCACCGCCTCGCCGTCCATGCGCACGGCACGCTCGAGGCCGGACCAGCCGCCGGTCGCCACGTACTCGTCGAGGCTCTCCGGGTCGATGAGGCCGCAGTTCCGGAGCACGACCTTCTTCTGGCCTTTCCAGAAATCCACCTGGTCCCAGCTCGGCAGCTTCGGGTAGCCGCGGCCGAAATCCACGAGGCCGGAGGCGAACTCCCAGGTCTCGATCTTGCAGAAGGCTTTCTTCGCGAGCTTTTCCGCGGCCTCGGCGCTCGAGGCGGCCTCGAGGAGGCGGGCGGCGTCCTTGGCCTGCGCCTCGGCGACGAGCAGGATGGGCTTGCCGGGGTAGCGGACCATGGCCAGGGGCTCCACCGCGCAGTAGCCGAAGCAGCCGACGCGGCGGACCAGGGTTTCCGTGCCTTTGGCCTTCGCGGTGAGCGCCTCGAACAGTTCCTTCGCGCCGCCGCCGATGCCGCAGGTGCCGAGCCCGACCGAGACCATGGGCGTCGAAGGGACGATGCGGGCCATGCCGCGGGCGGCGGCCGCCTTCCTGTCGAATTTCACGGCGCTCATCGCCCGGCTCCTTCCACGCTCGGCGCGGCTTCGCCCTCGTAGCGCCGCCGCGGCACGTGCGCGGCTTTTTTCGCTCCCCGCTTCTTCGCTCCGGAAAGGACGGCGACGAGCCGGCCCGGCGTCATGCGCGAGAAGATCTCGGCGTCGATCATGATGACAGGCGCGAGCGCGCACTGCCCGAAGCAGGCCACGGTGCGGATGGTGTACTCGCGGTCGGCCGTGGTGAAGGCGCCCTCGGAGTCCGGGTCGTAGCCCTCGCAACCGAGCAAGGTGGCCGCGTCCTTGAGCAGGCCCAGCGAGCCGCGCGTATGGCAGGCGGTGCCGCGGCAGACCGTGATGGTGTGCCGGCCCTGGGGTTGCAGGTTGAAGAAACCGTAGAAGGTGGCCACCGACCAGACCTGCGAGGGAGGGACGGCGAGCGCCGTCGCGGCTCGCTTGAGGTTTTCCTCGGAAAGGTAGCGGGCAGGATCTGCGTCCTGGATTTCCTCAAGGAGGCCGAGCAGGGCACCCGGTTTGCCGCGCAAGCGTTCCGCTGCGGCCTCGATGTCGAAAACCGATGCGCGTGTGTCCATGGAAAGCTCCCCGGCGGGCGGGAGAGTGGCCTCTCGGGGCCGTTGCGGTGCCATGGTGCCGAGCCGTTGCGCGATCGAGAAGCAGGCCTGTGCGCGCCCGCCGGAAGGCAGTGTAAATTCCCTTCCGGCAAAAAACAAGCAAAAAATATAGATATAATATGGTCTGATGCCCAAAAGGCCACGCCGCGCTTGCGCCGGGGACGAAGTGGCCGTACAGTGGGGAAAGGATGGGGAGGGCCGCGCGTGCAGCCAAACGAGGAGCGGGAACTCGCGGCGGCGGCCGCCGCGAAGGTCCGTCGCAAGGTCGAGACGGTATTCAGCAAGCTCGACGCCTACTCCTGGCTTTCGGAGCGTGAGCGGGCCGAGTTCCGGCATTACCGCGAGGTCTTCCTCGACGCGGTCGCGGGCATCGAGCGGCGCGGCCGCGACGGGGAGCTCAGGCTTCCGAGGAAGGGGAACTTCCCCGATTGCCTGCCCGAGGGGCCGGTCCGGCTCGGGCTCTACATCGGTTCCTTCGACCCGTTCCAGATGACGCACATAGCCGCGGCGCTCAGGCTGCTCGCCTACCCCGGCACGGGCATCTCGCAGGTGCTCGTCGTCCCCGAAGGCGCCCGGAACCCGCTCAAGCCGAACCGTTCCGAGTACCGCTACCGCTTCGACATCATGGCCAAGCAGCTCCGGGGGGTATTCGAGCCCTTCGTCTGCCCGGCCGACCTGGGCGAGGAAGCTGATACCATCGTCATCGGGCGCCGGCTGATCGCGGCCCTGGCCGGACGCAGCCTCGAGCTGGACCACGTCGTCGGGGCGGACGTCCTGCCCTTCGTCGCGCACCTCCTGCCCGACGACCTGGCCTGGTGGAACGCCGAGGCCGCCGCGCATTCGGTGGACTTCTCCTACCGGGTCCGGGCCATCGCGCGGATCGGCGCGCCGGACCCGACGTCCTCCATCGAATCGATCCGGGAGCGCGGCATCGCCGTCGATTACGACCCGCGGCTGATCGGCATGCCCTCGAGCACGGACTTCAGGCAGGAGGGCGCCTTCACCATCGTTTTCCCGACCGCGGCGGTCATCAAGCACCTCGAGGTGATCTTCCGCTACTCGCTCGACAAGCCCTGGCTCGGCGGCCGGCGCCACCGTCCCGCGGCCGAGGAATTCCGCGACGTGTGAACGCGGAGTCAGCGGCTCGGGCCGCTGCCGCGCCGAATTCCGCCCCCGCGCGCCATCCGGAAGCGGCGCGGGGCTTTGCGCCGGGGCTCAGGCTCGGGTAAGCTCCGTTTGAGGGGGAAGGCGATGAAGCTCATTTTCCTGGGACCGCCTGGAGCGGGCAAGGGTACCGTCTCCGTCAAGGCCGCGCTCACGTTCGGCGTGCCGCACATATCGACCGGCGACATCTTCCGCGACGCGATCCGCCACGGCACCGAGCTCGGGCACGCGGTCAAGGACCTGATCGACGCGGGGCAGCTGGTGCCGGACGAGCTGACCGTCGACCTCGTGCGCGAGCGTCTCGATGAACCCGATGCCGCCCGTGGCTGGATGCTCGACGGCTTTCCCCGGACCATTCCCCAGGCCGAGGCGCTCGACGCCTTCAGGCCCGAGGACCGGGTCATCGACTTCGCCATTGACGACGCGATCGTCATAGCGCGGCTTTCCGGCCGCCGGGTCTGTCCCCGCTGCGGCGCGTCCTTCAACGTGGTTTCCATGCCGCCGAAGGAGGAAGGCCGCTGCGACGCCTGCGGAGGCAAGCTCGAGACCCGCGTCGACGACCGCGAGGAATCGGTGCGCAGCCGCATCGAGGTCTACCGCGAGCGCACCGCGCCCCTCATCGGTTACTACGAGCGCAAGGGCACCCTGGTCCGCGTCGACGCCGACCGGCCGGCGCCGCTCGTGCTGGCCGACGTGCTCGCGCTGGCCGGCAGCCTCTAACCTTTCGTTTTTCCGATCCGCGCCTCCCGTCTCCGCGGGCGGCGCGATATCATGGAGGAGTCCGCGCGCATCCGTACGGGAACCGCGCGCGGTGCCGTCCTCCACCATATCGAAAAGGAGACAAACCATGTCCCGCAACCCCGCATCGAATTTCCGCCGTCTCGCCCTGCCGCTGCCTTTCGCGGTCGGCGTCCTTTGCGCGCTGCTCGGCTCCTGCGGGAGCCCGGCGGTCGACGGGGCTCCCGCGCCCGACGCCAGGGTGGTGAGCGCGCACACCGAAGGCCTCGTAGCCGTCGACGCGCGCGTGCGGGTGGTGCTGGCGACGGAAGTCCCCGGCGCGTCGCCGGGCGGGACGGTGGAGGGCGCTTTCGGTTTCGATCCGCCCATCGCGGGAAGGGCGGTCTGGGAGGATTCCCGGACCATCGCGTTCACGCCCGAGCGGAAACTCGAGTCGGGCGCGGCCTGGAAGGGCCGCTTCGATCCCGCCGCCGCTGGCCTCGCGGGCGCGGCTTTCGGCTTCTCCTTCCGCACCGCTCCGGCCTCGGTATCCATCGAGTTCGAGCCCCTGCGGGCGGCGGCTTCCGGCGGCCTCGAACTGGCCGGACGGATTTCCACCAACGTCGCGCCCGACGCGGCCGCGTTCGAGCGCCTCGTGTCGCTCCGGGGCGCGGGCGACGCGGCCATCGAATGGGGCGAGGTCGAGGGCGGCTCGCGCTCCTTCGTCGTCACCGGCCTCGAAGCCCGCGACGGCGCTTCCGAATTCCGCGTGGCCTGGGACGGGCGGAGCCTCGGCGCGCGCGACCGCGGCGAGACCCGCGTCCGCCTGCCCGCCGCGGGCGAATTCGCCCTGACCGGTTCGCGCTTCGCCCTCGAGCCGGACCGCCGCCTCGAGCTCGCCTTCTCCAAGCCGCTCGACCCCGGCCAGGATCTCCGCGGCCTCGTGGTGCCGACCGGTTTCGCGCCGGGCTCGGGCCCCGCGCCCTCCGACCTTCGCTTCGAGCGCGAGGGGGGGCTCCTCAAGGTGTACGCGTCGCTCTCGTGGCCGGAAGGCGCCTCCCTGCGCGTCGAGCCCGGGCTCCGCTCGGCGGACGGCGACGTCATCGCCGTGCCGGTCCAGGCGGCGGTGAGCGCGCCCTGGGACAAGCCCGAAGTCCGCTTCGCGGGCTCCGGCGTCATCATCCCGTCGACGGGCGGCACCGTGCTGCCCCTCGAGACCAGGAATGTCTCGGGCCTCATCGTCGAGGCCTTCCGCGTCTACGACGACAACATGATCCAGTTCCTCCAGGTGAACGACCTGGCGGGCGGCCGCGAGCTCCACCGCGTCGGAGAGAGCGTCTGGAGCGCCCGCGTCGAGCTCGACTGGAACGAGGGCATGAAGAACCGCTGGGTGGCCCGCGGCCTCGACCTGGCGGCCCTCGGCGCCCGCTTCGGCAAGGGCATGTACCAGATCCGGGTGAGCTTCCGCAAGGACCAGAGCCGCTATGTCTGCGCGGTCGACCACGATTTCACGAAACTGCCCTGGCCGGACGACCGCATCCCCGAGCTCGACGGCGAAGGCGAGTCCTCGTTCTGGGACTGGGCCGAGCAGTGGGCCGGCGGAGGCGATCCGTACCGCTACCGCACCGACCCCTGCCATCCCGCCTACTACGTCCGCGTCTATGATCACGACATCACCGTCCGCCGCAACGTGCTGATTTCCGACCTGGCCCTCGTCATGCGGCGCGAGTCGGACGAGTCGTGGCGCGCGGCGGCCACGAACCTGGTGAGCGCGGCGCCGGTCGCCGGGGCGGAGGTCGTGCTGTGGTCCTTCGCCCAGCGCGAGCTCGCGCGCGCGAAGACCGACGCCAAGGGCTTCGCCCGGCTCGCGCCACCCGAGGGTTCCAAGCCGGCCTTCGCCGAGCTCCGCTCCGGAGGCATGTCGACCTGGATGAAAGTCGATACAGGCGCCGCCCTCTCGATCAGCCACTTCGACTCGGGGGGCGAAAAGGCCGCCTCCGGCGTCAAGGGCTTCATCTACGGCGAGCGCGGCGTCTGGCGCCCCGGCGACGCGATGCACCTCGTCTTCATCCTCCACGACCCGATGAAAGTCCTGCCCGCGGGCCACCCCGTGTCCTTCGACCTGGTCTCGCCGACCGGCGCCGTGGCGCGCTCCGAAGTCCTGCGGAGCCCGGTGGACGGGTTCTGGCGCGTCGACGCCGAGACGGCGCCCGACGCGCAGACGGGCGACTGGCGCGCCACCTTCACGGCGGGCGGCCGCTCGTGGACCAAGGTGCTCAAGGTCGAGTCCATCATGCCGAACCGCCTCAAGGCCACGCTCGACACGGGCGGCGCCGCGGCCCTCTCGCCCGCGGTCAAGGAGCTCGGCGTCTCGTCGGCCTGGCTGCACGGCGCCCCGGCCGACGGCCTCCTCGCCGATGTGTCGGTGGCCTTCGCTCCGCAGCCGACCGTCTTCACGAGCTACTCGGGCTACGTCTTCGACGATCCGACCCGGCGCGTGTCCGCGTCCGACCCGCGGAAGATCTGGGAAGGCAGGCTCGACGCCAAGGGCGAAGCGCGCTTCCGGGCGGACCTTTCCCCCGAGGGCGTCGCGCCCGGCCGGCTCCGGGCTTCCTTCCTGACCCGCGTCTTCGAGCCCTCGGGCGTGTACTCCTCCGAGTCCTTCTCGGTCGACTACGACCCCTACGAGCGCTACGTCGGCCTCAAGCTGCCGAAGGGCGACGCGGCCCGCGGCATGCTGCTGACCGACATCGACCACGTGGCCGAGATCGTGCTCGTGGACGCCGCGGGCAAGCCGGTTCCCAAGGCGACGGTGGAGGTCTCGCTCCACGAGATCCGCTGGCGCTGGTGGTGGGAGAAGGGCGAGGAGAGCCTCGCGGAGTACGCCCGCGACTCCTCGACGCGCAGGCTGCTTTCGGGGACCGTCGACATCGCCGACGGAAAGGGCCGCTGGACCTTCAAGCTCAAGTACCCCGAGTGGGGACGCTACCTCGTGCGCGTCGAGGACCGCTCCGGCGGCCACTCCACCGGCCAGGTGGTCTACATCGACTGGCCCGGCTGGGCCGGACGCGCCCGCGACGAGGCCGGCGGCTCGGCCGAGATGCTCGTGCTGGCCACCGACAAGACCTCGTACAAGGTAGGCGAGGAAGTCTCGGTCACCTTCCCCTCGAACGCCAAGGGCCGGGCCCTGGTCGCGGTCGAGAAGTCCGGCCGCGTGCTGCGCGAGGAATGGATCGCGGGCGGGGCCGAGACGACCCGCTTCCGCTTCAAGCTCGAAAGCGGCATGGCGCCCAACGTCTACGTCCACGTGATGTTCGTCCAGGAGTACGGCCAGACGGCCAACTCGCTGCCCATCCGGCTCTACGGCATCGTGCCCGTCATGGTGGAGGATCCGGCCACCGTACTCGAGCCCGTGGTGCAGGCGCCCGAGAAGCTCAGGCCCAACGAGAAGAGCGCGTTCACCGTCAAGGAAGCCTCCGGCAAGGCCATGACCTACACGGTGGCCGTGGTGGACGAGGGCCTGCTCGGCCTGACGCGCCACCGCGTGGGCGATCCGCGTCTCGAATTCTACCGGAAGGAAGCCTCGCTGCTTTCCACCTTCGACATGTACCGCTACGTGGCCGGCGCCTATCCCGGCAAGCTCGAGACCCTGCTGGCCATCGGCGGCGGCGACGGCTTCGACGGGAAGGAAGGCCGCAAGCCCGAGCGCTTCCCGGCCGTGGTTCGCTATTACGGACCCTTCAGGCTGGCCGCGGGCGCGAGCGCCACGCACGAGCTCGAGCTCGGTTCCTACATCGGAGCCGTGCGCTACATGGTGACTGCCGGCACCCCCGCGGGCGCCTACGGCGCGTCGGAGCGGACGGCCACCGTCTCGAGCGAGCTCATGGTCTTCGGCACCGCGCCGCGCTTCCTCTCGGTCAACGAGAGCGCGAAGCTGCCGGCCACGCTCTTCGCCGGCGCGGGCCGCGCCATGCGCGTCACCGTGCGGGCGCGGGCCGAGGGCGCCGTGGCCATCGACGGGCCTTCGACCGTCACCGTGGACGCGCCGCGCGACGGCGAGTACTCGGCCGCTTTCGCCGTCAAGACCGGAGGCTCGGTCGGCTCGGGCCGGATCGTGCTGACGGCCGAGGGCGGCGGCTTCCGCTCGGAGCACGTCATCGAGCTGCCGGTGCGCTCGGCCTCGACCACCGTGGCCGTGGATCGTTCCTTCAAGCTGGACGGTGGGACGACCAAAACCGAGAAACTGGACTTCCCCGGCGTGCCCGGCTCCAATTCGCTCACGGTCGAACTGTCGCGCGCGCGGCCCGTGGACCTCACGGGCAGGCTCGCCTTCCTGGTCGGCTACCCGCACGGCTGCGCGGAGCAGACCACCTCGAAGGCCTTCCCCCAGGTGTTCCTGCCCGAGGCCGTCGAGATGGACGCCGACAGGCTCGTCCAGGTGCGCGAGAACGTCGCGGCCGCCATCGAGAAGCTGAAAGGCTTCCAGACCCCGCGCGGCGGCTTCTCCTTCTGGCCCGGCGAGGGGGTCGAGCATGACTGGCTCTCGAGCTACGTCGGCCACTTCCTCGTGTCCGCGCGGCGCGCGGGCTGGAGCGTGCCCGCCGACATGGAGGGGCGGCTCCTCGATTACCTCGCCCGGGACGCGGCGCTCTGGAACTCCGGCGATCCCGCCTCGGCGCTCGTGCAGGCCTACCGCCTCTACGTGCTCGCGCTCGCCGGCAAGCCCGACCTCGCCTCGATGAACCGCCTGCGCGAG
This sequence comes from Spirochaetota bacterium, assembly GCA_022703215.1. Classification (GTDB taxonomy): domain Bacteria; phylum Spirochaetota; class Spirochaetia; order Treponematales; family UBA12059; genus JAFGNN01. Next base: position 13,154 of record JAKLEE010000038.1, read on the forward strand.
GGCAGGGAGCTTCCGACGCAGGCGGCCTGGCGCCTCGCCGCCGCCTGGGCCCTGGCCGGCCGCAAGGACGCGGCCGCCTCAATGACGCGCGGCCTGACAGCCGGTCGGACCGACCTGGAAGGGGGCAGCTCCTGGGGTTCGGCCTTCCGCGACGACGCGCTCATCCTCGACGCGCTCAACGCGCTCGGCGACTCGGCGCGCGGCAAGCCGCTCTTCGAATCCATGGCCGACCGCATGGCCTCCGACAGCTGGCTCTCCACCCAGGAGACCGCCTTCGCCCTCGTCGCCGTGCTGCCCTGGATCAAGGAAGCCGCCGAGGGCGGTTCATCGCGGGTGCGCCTATCGTTCGCGGGCGGTACCGAGAGCACGCTTACGCTCGACAGGGGAGTGCGCCAGCTGGTCGTGCCGGTGTCGGCCGCCACGGGCGGTACGCTCAAGGTGGTGAACGAAGGCAAGGGCGCCATCTGGGTCCGCGCCGTCGCGCGCGGCGAGCCCGAGCCCGGCAAGGAGAGCGCCGTGTCCAACGGGCTCTCGCTCGAGCTCGCGTGGCGCGACGCTTCCGGCACGCGCATCGAGCCCGAGACGCTCCGGCTCGGCGACGACGCCACCATCACGGCGCGCGTGGGCAACCTGAGCTTCAAGGCCCTGTCCGACGTCGCCCTGACGCTCCGCATCCCCGCGGGCTTCGAGATAGTCAACGAGCGGCTCGCGGACTCCGCCTCGTCGCCCAAGGCGGCCTACCGCTACCAGGACATCCGCGACGACCGTTCCATGTGGTACTTCGACCTCAAGCGGGGCGAGTCCCGGACCTTCGAGCTGCGCGTGACGCGGGCCTACGACGGCAGCTTCACCATGCCCGCGACGACGGTCGAGCTCATGTATGACGGCAGCATCAACGCGGTCGCGCCGGGCGGCACGGTCGGCCCCGTGACGGGCAGCCGCGCTGCCCCCGCCTCCACGGGACCGGTGAAGCCGGCCTCGAGCCGGCCCACGCCCTAGTGGGCGACGCGGCCGGTGGGGGCGGAGGCCTGGCCGGCGGAGACGGACGGCCGGCGGGAGGGGGCGGGCGCCCGGGAGGGGGGAACGGGCGCCGCTGGCCCGCCTTCCTCCGCGCCGCGTCCTTCCGCTTCCGCCCGAGCGCTTCCGCGCTCGTCAGACGCTTCGGCGCCTTCCTCTCCGACGCGCGCAGGTCGCCGCCCGTCCTCGGCGCCCTGCTTTTCGCGGCGGCCTTTCTGGCGCTGCCCGCCGTCCGCTTCGATAGCGCATGGTCGACCGAGCTGCGCGCGTCGCCCCAGACCGCCGGAACGCCCGGCGAGCTCCTCGGCGCCTCGACGGCGGCCGACGGGCAGTGGCGCTTCCCGCCTTCGGAATCGGTGCCAGCGCGCTTCGCCCTCGCTGCCGAGACCTGGGAGGACCGCCGCTACCGCGCCCACGCGGGCTTCGATCCGCGGGCCATATTCCGCGCCCTCCGCGACAACGCGCGCGCGGGCGAGGTGCGTTCCGGCGGATCGACACTCTCCATGCAGGTGGTTCGCCTGGCTCGCGCGGCCGCTCGCCCGGAAAATCCGCCCGCGCGCACCCTGGTCACGAAACTTGTCGAACTGGTCCTTTCGGTCCGTCTGGAGCTGGTCAGCTCCAAGGACGAGGTGCTCGCGCTTTGGGCCGCTCACGCGCCTTTCGGCGGCAACGTGGTGGGGCTCGAAGCGGCCAGCTTCCGCTGGTTCGGCCGCCCGCCGGACGAGCTGACCTGGGCCGAGGCCGCGACCCTGGCCGTGCTTCCCAACGAGCCGGGACTCGTGCATCCTTCGGGCGACCGGGAACGCCTCGCCGCGAAACGCGACCGCCTGCTGGGTTCGCTCGCCGACCGCGGCCTGCTCGACCCGGACGAGTTGCCCTTTTCCCGCGGAGAGCCCTTGCCGGCGGAGCCCGAGAGCCTGCCGGCCCTGGCTCCCTGGCTGCTCGCGGCGGCGTCCGCCTCGGGCGCGGCGGAACAGCAAACCACCCTCGACGCGTCGCTGCAGCGCCGGCTCCTCGAGCTCGCGCGGCGCTACGCCGCGCAGTCCCGCAACGCTGACAACTACGCGCTCGTCGTGGCGCGGGTGGACGACGGCGCGGTGCTGGCCTGGGTCGGCAACGCCCCCGCGCCAGCGGTCGAGGCTTTCACCGGCCAGGTCGACTGCGCCTCCGCCCCCCGCAGCTCGGGGTCCATCCTGAAGCCCTTCCTCTACGCCGCCATGCTCGACTCGGGCGAGCTCGCGCCGCAAGCGCTCGTGCCGGACATCCCGACCCGCGTCGGTTCGTTCAGCCCGGAGAACTACGACAAGCGTTTCGAAGGCGCGGTGGCCGCGGACGAAGCCCTGGCCCGCTCGCTCAACGTACCCTTCGTCAGGCTCCTCCGCTCCTACGGCGTCGACCGCTTCCACGCCCTGCTCCGCGGCCTGGGCTTCGGGCAGCTCTTCCGCAAGGCGGAGGATTACGGCCTTTCCCTCGTCATAGGCGGCGCCGAGATCACCCTGGCCGAGGCGGCGGGCGCCTTCGCGGACCTGGCCCGTGCGGCCAAGGGCGGCCCCGCCACCGTACTCGGCGTCTCGTGGCGCCCGAGGAGCGGGGCCGCCGCGCCGGCCGCGCCGCGTTACCCCTTCTCCGCTGGAGCCGCCGCCCTCACCCTCCGCGCCCTCGCGGACGCCGAGCGCCCGAGCGAGGAGATCGGCTGGCGCGGTTTCGCGAGCGCCCGGCGCATCGCCTGGAAGACCGGCACCAGCCAGGGCTGGCGCGACGGCTGGGCCGTCGGCACCGACGGCGACCGCGTCGTGGCGGTCTGGGCCGGCATCGCCACGGGGGAAGGGCGCGCAGGGCTCACGGGAGGGCTCGCCGCCGCGCCGCTCATGTTCGAGGCCTTCGGCCTGCTGCCCCGGGGCGGCGGATTCGAACCCGGCCCCGACGCGTTCAGGCCCGTGGAGGTCTGCGCCGATTCAGGCTACCCCGCAGGCCCCGATTGTCCTTCCGTGAAGACGGTCCGGGTGCCCGTCGACGCGCCCCAGGCGGACGCCTGCCCCTTCTGCCGCCTCGTTCACCTGAGCCTCGACGGACTCCACCGCGTGTCGGCCGACTGTGTGAGCGAAGCCGCGCTCAGGACCGAGAAGCGCTTCGTGCTGCCCGCGGGAATGGAGTGGTGGTACCGGCGTTCGAGGCTCGACTACCGCCCCCTGCCGCCCTGGCTGCCGGGTTGCGGCTCGGAGGACGACTCGCCGCTCGCCATCGTGGTCCCGGACGGCGGCTCGGCCCTCATTGTGCCAGTAGAGCTCGACGGCTCTCCGGGCATGGCGGTTTTCTCCGCCGTCCACCGCGACCCCGACGCCCGCCTCTTCTGGCATCTCGACGGCG
>JAKLEE010000380.1 GCA_022703215.1 Spirochaetota bacterium
GACAAAAAGAAATACGGCATTCACGCCGGACCGCCGCTGCGGCGGCTGATCGAGGAGCGGGACGGACCCGACTGCACCCCCACGCGGGTGGTCAACGCGACGGCCGCCCGCTACTGGATCGACGGCGTGGGACAAAACCTCTCGGGCTTCCCGGCCGGCTCCTCGGACTGGATAGTGAGCGCGGTGGCGCCGGGCGACGGCGGGCCGTTCCTCGGGGGAACCTATTACAAGGATGACTATCGGGGCTTCTCCTGGTTCGCCGGCGCCCTGACGACTTCGCTCTCGCCCGTCATCGGCGTCGGAGTCCGGGGGACGGACCTTTACCTCGGTTGCGAGGATGGCTGGTACATGAATGCAAAATTCGTTGCGTTGCCGTGGATCGAGGGTACGATCCGGCCCCGTGGCCTCAAGGCGCGCCTGTACTGAAGCGCCTGGCGGCCTGCCACCACGGTAAACGAAAAAGCCGCTCCCTTCCGGGAGCCGGCTTTCTTGTTTGCCGAAGCTCATGCTTGACCCGCGCGCGGCAAGCGCGTCGGGTCGAAGCGGGAGCGGCGAACGCGGCCAAGCCCGCGTTCGCGGGCTTGGGGCGAGCCCTTTGCGCCACCACCACTGTTCGGCGGGGTTCAGGGGTGGAACCCCTGAGAAGGGGGATAGCGCAGGCGACCGCAGCGAAGCGAGGACGCCGAAGCGAAAGGGGGGCGCCCTCTGGCGCCCCCCTTCTTCACATCTTCGAATAAATCAGTATCAGAAAGGCCTTTCGCTCAGGTACTTGTATTCCTTCCAGCGGCGCTCGACGAGCGTCTTTTCCTTGCCGAGCAGCGTGGCGTAGCGCTCGGGGTCGGCGGCCGCGAGGGTCTTGAAGCGCACCTCGCTGGCCATGAACTGCTCGACCTTGGCGAAGTCCGGATCCTTGGAGTCGAGCTGGAAGGGGTTCTTGCCCTGCTCGACGAGGCGCGGGTCGAAGCGGTAGAGCGGCCAGATGCCCGCCTGGGTGGAGAGCTTCTGCTGGTCCAGGCCCTTCATCATGTCGATGCCGTGGTTGATGCAGTGGCTGTAGGCGATGATGATCGACGGGCCATTGTAGCTCTCGGCTTCCTTGAACGCCTTGATGGTCTGCGTCATGTTGCCGCCGAGCGCGATGCTGGCGACGTAGACGTAGCCGTAGCTCATGGCGATCATGCCGAGGTCCTTCTTGCCGATGTCCTTGCCGGCCGCGGCGAACTTGGCGACGGCGCCGAAGGGCGTGGCCTTCGACATCTGGCCGCCGGTGTTCGAGTAGACCTCGGTGTCCATCACGAGGATGTTGACGTTGCGGCCCGAGGCGATGACGTGGTCGAGGCCGCCGAAGCCGATGTCGTAGGCCCAGCCGTCGCCGCCGAAGATCCAGACCGACTTCCTGACGAGGCCCTCGTCGGCGACGCTCGCGAGGTCGGCCGCCCAGCCTTCCTTGACGGAGGCGAGGGCCTTCTTGAGCTCGGCCACGTCGGCGCGCTGGGTTTCGATGGCTTCGTCCGAGTCCTGCGGATTGGCGAGCAGCTTGTCGGCCAGCGCCGCGGGAACGCCCTTGCCCTTGTAGGCGGCCAGGAGCTCGCGGGCGAACTCGGTCTTCTTGTCGACGGAGAGCCGCATGCCCATGCCGAACTCGGCGGCGTCCTCGAAGAGGCTGTTCGACCACGCGGGGCCCTTGCCGTCGTCGCGCTTGGTGTACGGGGTGTTGGGCAGGTTGCCGCCGTAGATGGACGAGCAGCCGGTGGCGTTCGCGATGATGGCGCGGTCGCCGAAGAGCTGGGTCATGAGCTTGACGTAGGGGGTCTCGCCGCAGCCGGCGCAGGCGCCGGAGAACTCGAAGAGCGGCTGCTTGAGCTGGCTGCCCACGATGGTGGCGGTGTTGAGCTTCTTCGGATCCGGGTTGGGGATCGAGAGGAAGAAGTCCCAGTTCTTCGACTCCTCCTCGCGCAGCGCCATCTGAGGCTCGAGGTTGATG
>JAKLEE010000381.1 GCA_022703215.1 Spirochaetota bacterium
ACCCCGGAGAGTTGCGGCAAGCTCGAATACCGGATCCGCATCTTTCCGTCGCATCCGGACCTGATCCACAGGCTCGAAACCGGCCTGATGATCTGGCTATGAGAATTGTCGACTCCCCGGCCTGGCGCGCCCTCGCCGGCGGCTGCAAGCTGGACCGCGACACCGTGGGCGCCATCCGGGCGGCAGGCTTCGAGGTCGAGCTCCTCGGGTCGGGAGGCGGCGGGGCCCTGGTCGCTGGCGTGGCGCGCCCGCTCCGGGCGCTGGCGGCGGCGCCCGCTTCGGTGTAGGATTCGGGGCATGGACGACGTGCTCGCCCCTTATCCGATACGGTTGACCCGTCCGGCGACAACGCTGATACTTTGACTCGATGCAGCCGACACCCTTCGATCCGCGCACGGTCCTGATCTCGCTCCTCCTGACGCAGGTTGTGCTGGCGCTCTTCCTCGGATCGGCGTGGTTCAGCCATCGGAAGATGGTGCGCGGCCTCGGCGAAATGGCGGCGGGCTACGCGCTCTTCGCGCTCGGGCAGGCTCTCGTCGCCTTCCGGGGCCTCATCCCCGAGTTCCTGAGCATAATCGTCGGTTCGCCGCTCATGCCCGTCGGCTTCTGGCTGGTACTGAACGGCATCGAGCGCTCCGCGGGTTTCAGGCGAAGCATCGTCCTGCCCCTCGCGTTGGTCCTCGCCGATCTGGTCGGGGCCGTCGTCTTCCTGTATATCCGCGAAAGCTACACCGCCCGCGCCCTCATCTTCTCGGCGGGCAACGCCGCGCTCAGCGCGCACGCGGCCCTCGTGCTGGCCCGGACCGTCCCGCTCCTCGAGGGCTTGCGCCGCAAGCTCAGGATGGCGGGGGCGGCGGCGCTCGCGGGTAACGGCCTGGCCGCGCTCGGCCGGGTGGCGAGCGTGGCAGCAGTCCGCGCCGGCGCTCCGTCGGGCCTTTTGCAGGCTGGTCCCGCCGAGACCGCCTTCCTCTTCGCGGGGCTCGTTTTCTTCACCGTCTTCGGCTTCCTCGTGGTGCAGTCGCTGAACGAGCGCATCGCGGGGAGCCTCCGCGCCGCCGCCGAGGAGCGCTCCGTGCTGCTGCGCGAGATGCACCACCGCATCAAGAACGACCTTTCGCTCGTGGAGAGCCTTGCGCGGCTGCAGGAAGGCGTGCTGGCCGACGGTCCCGCCGCGGGCGCCTTCGCGGCCTTCGGCGAGCGCGTCAGGTCCATCAGCCTCGTGCACGACCGCCTTTCCCGCGAGTCGGCGGAGGGCGCGGTCGAGGCCGCCGCCTACCTCCGCGACCTGGTCTCGACGCTCGGCTCGTCGCGCGGCGACCCGCGCGGCTCGGTGAGGGTGCTCGTCGAATCGTGCGAGGTTAAGCTGCCGGCGGCCCGGGCCGTCACGCTCGGCCTCCTGGTCAACGAGCTAGGCATGAACGCCCTCAAGCACGCCTTTCCGGAGGGACGTTCGGGCCGAATAACCGTTCGCCTGGAGCGCGGCGCGAAGGGGCGGCTCCTTTTATCAGTCGAGGACGACGGCGCGGGCGTCGCCGCCTGGCCGCCCGCCAGGGCAGGCCTCGGCACCGCCATCGTCGAGGCCCTTTCGAGGCAGCTCGGCGGCAAGCTCGAAGTCCGGTCCGAGCCCGGCCGGGGCAGCCGATTCTCGGTCGACTTTCCCGAGGACGAAGCGCCCGAGTCGGACCGGGCGCGTTGAGCGGAAGCTCCCCATTGGCTCCGCGCCTGCTCCCGCGCTAGATTCTGGTCTACGGAGGCATCCATGAAAACGCACGCGCGCTTCCTCGCGCTCGCCCTGCTTTCCCTGTGCCTGGTTTCAGGCGCGTTCGCCCAGGACGAAGGCCTCGTCGTCGAGCGCTGGCCGAACGCCCTCGGCGCCAGCTTCACCTCGGCTTACGGCTCCTCGGGCGGCATCTCGTACCAGCGCTGGTTCGACACCATCGGCCTCTCGTTCACCGCAGGCGTCTT
>JAKLEE010000382.1 GCA_022703215.1 Spirochaetota bacterium
CCATATGCACCAGAAGTTCACCAACGTGCGCGTGCCGAAGGACAGCATCCTGCTCGGGCCCGGCCGCGGATTCGAGATTTCCCAGGGCCGCCTCGGCCCCGGCCGCATCCACCACTGTATGCGCTGGATCGGCATCTGCAACCGCTCCTTTGACCTGCTGTGCTCGCGCGCGGCGAAGCGCGTCATCTCGCCCGACGGCAAGACCCTGGCCTCGCGCCAGATCATCCAGCAGTGGGTTGCCGAGAGCGCGGCGGAGATCCAGGCCGCGCGGCTCATGACGCTCCACGCCGCCTGGAAGATCGAGCGCTTCGGCGCGAAGGAGGCGCGCGACGACATAGGGCTCATCAAGTTCGTGGTGGCCAACACCATGCAGCGCGTGATCGACCGCGCGCTCCAGGTGCACGGCGGCCTGGGCATGACCGACGACACCATACTCGCCTTCTTCTTCCGGCACGAGCGCGCGGCGCGCATCTACGACGGCGCCGACGAGGTACACAAGTCCTCGTTCGCGGGAAGGCTGCTCCGCACCTACGAAAAGCGGACGGTGCGCTGAAGCGGGGACGCAGAGCGGCATGAGATACGCCGATTTCAGAAAGCGCGTGGGCCTTTCGCGCGAGGTCATCTGCGCCGAGATATTCGCCGAGAACCGCGGCTCCATAAAGATCAAGAAGCAGGCGGTCGCGGTGAGGAACCTGGTTACCATCTTCGACGCGACGCTCGCGCTGGCCAACGCGCGCGGCTTCCACGCCATGAGCCTGCGCGACCTGGGCCGCGAGACGGGCCTCTCGATGGGAGCGCTGTACTCGTATTTCTCCGGCAAAGAGGGCCTGCTTGACATGATCCAGGAACAGGGCGCGCGCATCGTCGCGCGCGTGCTCTCAGAGCACATCGACGCGGCCGCGCCGCCGGCGGAGAGGCTTCGCCAGGCCGTGCGCGCGCACCTGTATCTCAGCGAATCGCTGCAGCCGTGGTTTTACTTTTCGTACATGGAGGCCCGCTACCTCGACCGCGCGCGCAGGAACAGGGCGATAGAGGGCGAGCTCTTCACCGAGGCGCTCTTCGCCGGGATCATCGAGAGCGGCGCGGCCGAGGGGAGCTTCGCCGTTACGGACGCGGCCCTGGCCGCGGCCTCGGTGAAGGCCCTTCTGCAAGACTGGTATTTAAAGCGCTGGAAGTACACCTCGCGCGGGGTTTCGGTCGAGGACTACTCGGCGTTCATCATCGAATTCATCGAGGCCTATCTGACCCGTGGCGCGGCGGGGCCGGGGTCGAAGAAAAGGGACGGAGGGAAACGCAATGGACCTGACGGACAGCGCGGTATCCGTGCGCGAGGGTGAGCAACTCGACCTGGCGCGCGTCGAGGAATTCTTAAAGGATAACATCCCCGGCCTGTCGGGGAAGCTTGAGGTCGGGCAGTTCCCCAGCGGATTCTCGAACCTGACCTATCTCATCTCGGTGGGCGACCGCCAGATGGTGCTGCGCCGGCCGCCATTCGGCAAGAAGGCGAAGACCGCGCACGACATGGGGCGCGAGTACCGAATCCTGAAGGCGCTGCGGCCCGTCTATCCGTACTGCCCGGATCCGCTCGTCTACACCGAGGACGAATCGGTGATGGGATGCCCCTTCTACGTGATGGAGCGCATCAAAGGCATTATTCTGCGCAAGAACCTGCCGAAGGGCCTGACGCTTTCGCCCGCGGACGCGCGCGCCCTCTGCGAGCGCCTGATCGACGTGCACCGCGAGCTGCACTCGATCGATTACAAGGCGGTGGGCCTGGGCGATTTCGGAAAGCCCGAGGGCTACGTGAAGCGACAGGTGGAGGGATGGAGCGGCCGCTACCGCGACGCGCGCACCCCCGACGCGCCCGATTTCGAGGCGGTGATGGGATGGCTCGCCGCGAAGATGCCCCCCGACTCGCCGCACCACTCCATCGTGCACAACGACTACAAGTTCGACAA
>JAKLEE010000383.1 GCA_022703215.1 Spirochaetota bacterium
AACGCCGAGGCCCGCGCCTGACGGGCTCCGGAAAATTGCGACGGCCGTCCGAGGGTGGCGCCCCCGGACGGCCGTTTCATGTCATGAATCGAAGGCGTCCGCCCTCCGGAGGCGGGCCCGGCCACGGGAGGCTTTACCTCGCCGTGAAGCCTCCGGGCCCTGCCCCTTCCCCTTCCCTTTCTTCCCTTCCCGAAGCCCTACTTCGCGACGACGCGGGCGAAGCGCTTCTTGCCGGCGCGCAGCACGAGCTCGCCATCAGCGTCGAGCAGGTCCGCGCCGACCGCGGCCTTCTCGTCCTTCCAGGCTGTCTCGCCGACCAGGGCGCCGCCCTGCTGGACGAGGCGGCGGGCCTCGCTCTTGGACGGGGCGAGCCCGGCCTCGACGAAGAGATCGAGCACGGGGTAGCCCGCTTCGAAGCGCGAACGCGGCAGCTCGACCGTGGGCATGGCCGACTTGTCGCCGCCGCCCCCGAACGCGGCCTTGGCGCCCGCGAGCGCCTTCTCCGCCTCGGCCTTGCCGTGGATGAGCGCGGTGACCTCGAAGGCCAGGCGCTCCTTGGCGGCGTTGGGGTTGGTGCCCGGGGCGCAGAGCCCGGCGATATCCGCCATGGGCAGGAAGGTGAACATCTTGAGGAATTTCTCGAGGTCGGCGTCCTGGACGTTGCGCCAGTACTGGAAGAACTCGTAGGGCGTCGTCATTTCGGGGTCGAGGAAGAGCGCGCCCTGCTCGGTCTTGCCCATCTTCTTGCCGTCGGCGGTCATGACGAGCGGGAACGTGAGCCCGAAGGCCTCGCCGCCCTCGACGCGGCGGATCAGCTCGATGCCCGCGACGATGTTGCCCCACTGGTCGTCGCCGCCGATCTGCAGGGTGCAGCCGTTCCGCTTGAAGAGCTGGAGGAAGTCGTAGCTCTGGAGGAGCTGGTAGTTGAATTCGATGAACGAGAGCCCTGTCTCCATGCGCTGCTTGTAAGCCTCGAACGAGAGCATGCGGTTGACCGAGAAGTGGCGGCCGATGTCGCGCAGGAAGTCGATGTAGTTTAGGTCCGCGAGCCAGGTCTTGTTGTTCTCGGAGTACATGGTCTTGCCGTCGAGCTTGAGGAAGCGGTCGATCTGGCCGAGGAAGCGCGCGGCGTTGGCGTCGATCTCCTCGTACGAGATGATCTGGCGCATGCTGGTCTTGCCCGAGGGGTCGCCGATGCGCGCGGTGCCGCCGCCCATGAGGACGATGGCCGTGTGGCCGGCCTCGTGGAGGTGGCGCATGGCGAAGTACGGCACCATGTGGCCGATGTGGAGGCTCGGGCCCGTGGGGTCGCAGCCTTCGTAGAAGGTGACGGGACCTGCGTCCATGGCTTTGGACAGGCCTTCGAGGTCGGTGCACTGCTGGATGAATCCGCGTTCCTTGAGGGTCTCGAGCGCCGCGTTCATGTCGATGGCTCCGTGGGTTCCGGAATGCGCGGGCGGCCGCGAGGCGGGCGCCGCGTGCGCGGAGTATAGCCGAGCCCGCGCCAGGTCCTCAAGGGAGCGGCGAAAAAGGGTACGGGGAACGGGAATCGACGCGCGCCCGCCGTCCGTGCTAAGGAATTCGCGCCGCTTGCCGCGGCGATCGGAGGCTCGATGAAAGGATTGCGCGACGCCCTGCTCGTCTTCGCGGGCGGAGGCCTCGGGTCGCTGCTCCGCTGGCTCGTCGCCCTCGGCGCGTCGGCGGCCCTGCCCGTCCAGATCCTGCCCTGGGCTACGCTCGCGGTGAACCTGGCGGGCTCCTTCGCGATCGGCGTGGCGGGCGAGCTCGTCGGCGCCGGCCGCCTGCCGCGGGAAACGCGACTCGCGCTCGTGACGGGGCTGCTCGGGGGCTTCACCACCCTGAGCGCGCTCTCGCTCGAGACCGCGGGCTACCTGCGGGGCGGGCACCCGGTCCGCGCCGC